>JBDNIB010000568.1:0-12809 GCA_041688535.1 Prosthecobacter sp. | reverse complement strand
TGAACCTGCCGCCGACGATTCATCCCACTTTCTACCCCACCACGAACCTCAAGCCTGGCACCGACATCACCTTCAAAGTCCGCACCTTCCGCACCACCGGCGGCGAGACCTGGGACTTGGGCGACGGCACGCCCCAAGTGACCGTGAAGTCCGACGGCAACGCCAAAGCCCTCGCCAAAGACGGCTACGCCATCACGCAGCATGCCTTCGCCAAACCCGGCGACTACATCGTCGCCGTCGAGCACACGAATGAGCGCGTCGAACGCGCCGTGGGGCACCTCTGGGTGCGGGTGGGCGATTGATGCCGCATGCCATCGCTTCGCCGCAGCGGGTATCCACGAGGGACAGATTAGCGTGGGTAGAGGGAAGAACCGCCCGCATGAATCGTAATCTGTGAACTCCACTCACCATGTTCCGCTACCTCCTGCCACTTCTCATCGTCACATCGGCCATCGCGCAGAATGCCGACCCCAAGCCACTCGTCGAAACCGCTATCAGTGCGGTCGGTGGGAAGGACAAACTGCTCAAAATCTTCCGCATCAAAGAGGTCTTCCACTTTGGCAGCACCCCGGAGCCAGCCGAGGGCAAAAAGCGCTCTACGCGCGAGTCAGTGCTCGAAATGCCCGGCCACTGGTGGATCGGCAAGAAAGAACGCGGTGCCGAGCCTGCCAAGGACGACGTGCGCGCCTGGACGCTCAATCTTTTGACCGATGCGAAGTCCAAAATCGAGGTCATTCCTGATCTCACCGACGAAGGTAAAGCCTGCTTCGGTCTGCAAGTCAGCGGTAGCGTCGATCCGGCGATGAAATTCTACTTCGACAAGGAGACCAGTCTCCTCCATCGCCTCGACTGGCGCGGTGACTTTTACCGTTTCAGCGACTGGAAGGAGCACGATGGCGTGAAGTATGCCAGCAAGACGATCATCCTCAAAGCCAAGGACAACAAGCCGTGGTTCTACCACGAAGTGCTCGAAATCGAACGCCTCGCCAAACTGCCCGAAGGCCTCGCGCAGCCATGAGAGTGCTCCTGGCTTTGGCGCTGGCCTCGCTGGCTGCCGCAGATGAAATCACCGTGCGTGACGCAGCGGAATTGCAGGCCGCATTGCGTGACCTCAAGCCTGGAACCACGCTCAAGCTCGCCCCCGGCGAGTATCCGGGCGGCCAGCAAGTCACGGGCATCGCACAGCTCACCATTGAGGCGCTGGATGCCAAAAATCCGCCCGTGTTTAAAGGTGGCAAAACGGGCTGGCAGTTTTCCCGCTGCACGGACCTGACTCTGCGGCATCTCAAGATCACCGGCCAGAGTTTGAATGGCCTCAATCTCGATGATGGCGGCCAGCTCGATCCGCCGGTGACGGGGATCACGCTGGATCATATCGAAGTCAGCGACGTCGGCCCCAGTGGCAATCACGACGGCATTAAATGCTCAGGACTCGACAAGCTGACGATCCGCGATTGTACGGTCACTGGCTGGGGCGGGCAGGGGATTGACTGCGTCGGCTGCCATGACTCGCTGATCACCGGCTGCAAGCTCATCGGCAAGCCCGGCTTCACTGCCTCTGCTGGAATTCAGCTCAAAGGCGGCACGGCGGGTGTCACCGTCGAAAAATGCCATTTCACCAACGCGGGCGAGCGTCCGCTCAATGTCGGTGGCTCCACCGTTCTGCCCTACTTCCGGCCCTTGGGCGCGAAATACGAAGCCACGCGCATCACTGTGCGTGACAACGTGATCGAAGGCAGCCCCTGCGCCACCGCGTTCACTGGCGTGGATGGCGCGGAGTTTAGCGGCAACACGATCCTATTCCCGCAGAAGTGGATCTTCCGCATCCTGCAAGAGACCAAGGAACCCGGCTTTGCGCCATGCCGCAACGTGCGCATCCAAGACAACCGCATCGTCTTCCGCCGTGCGCAGGTGCAAATCGACCTCAACATCGGCAGTGGCGCTGCGTCCGAGACCTTTCGCTTTGCAAACAACCGCTGGTTTGCCGAAGACCAGCCTGCCGCCTCGAAACCGAAGCTGCCCACAGCGGAGACTAGCGGCGTTTACGGCACCGATCCCAGATAACCATTCACAATGACATCCTTCCCTCGCCGTCGCTTTCTCGCCGGACTTCCCGCCCTCGGTTTGATCCCATCGCATGCGGCGGATGAGCAGCCGCTGCGGGACATCGTGTTCGGCTCCTGCCTCGACACACACGAGCACCCGCTGCTGGACCGCACGCTGACCCTGCCGCGTGATCTGTTCATCTTCATGGGCGACAATATCTACGCCGACAAAGGCGGGCTGCCGATGATGCGGGAAAAGTATGCGCTGCTGAAACAGAGCCGTTTTTTCCAAGGCTTGAAGAACAAACCCATCCTCGCCACTTGGGACGATCACGATTTCGGCGAGAACGACGGCGGCAGTAGTTGTCCGTTGAAGGACGAAGCGCAGCAGGAGTTTTGGAACTGGCTTGATGAGCCTGGCGGCTCGCCTCGGCGCAAACAAGCAGGCGTGTATCACAGTCAGACTTTCGGCCCCGTTGAAAAACGCGTGCAGGTCATCATGCTCGACACCCGCTACTTCCGCAGTGCGCTCAAGAAGGTGCCAAAGGAGCTAGCGCTGATCGGCGGGCCACACATCGCCAGTGACGATCCCAGCGCCACGCTGTTGGGCGCGGCGCAGTGGCAGTGGCTTGAGGATGTGCTCAAACAGCCCGCTGAGTTGCGCCTGATCGTCAGCAGCATCCAGCTTGCCCCCGCCGTGCATGGCGGCGAGTGCTGGGCCAATCTGCCGCAGGAGCAGCACCGCATGCTGGATTTGATCAAGCACACTCAGGCCACCGGCGTCGTCATTTTGAGCGGCGACCGCCATTGGTGCGAATTTTCAAAGCTCGACGCCCCGAACGGCTATCCGCTGTTCGATTTCACCTCCAGCTCGATGACACAGAAGCACCCGCGCGGCACGCCCACGTCGAATCCGCAGCGCTTCATGCCCAAAACGTATCACCTGCCGAACGTCGGCCACATGCAGATTGATTGGAGTGCCGCTGATCCGGTCATCATCACGCGCATCGTGGATGTGGACGGCCAACCACAGCTCGAACACCAGCTCAAGCTCAGCGAGCTGCGCTGATGACTGTCGTGGGCGGGCGGGTGGGCATTGTCCGACAAAAGTGAGATAACGTCGTTGCCAAAGAGCTGGATCATCGGCGTACTGAAACGATGCCTTTCTTGCCGCGCCTGTTCGTTTTCTGCCTTTGTATCTCCTCTGCCAGCGCCGCCGTCGTGCGTGTGGAGGTTTCGGAGCGTTCGGATGTGGGCAAGACGGATTACGAGCAGATCGTCGGGCGATTGCATTTTGAAATCGATCCAAAACTACCGGGCAATGCGATCATCGCGGATGTCGATCTGGCTCCGGTGAATGCGGTGGGGAAGGTGAGCTTTTCAGCGGACCTGCGTATTTTGAAACCGAAAGACCCGGCGCGCAGCAATGGCGCGGCCTGGGTGGAGATTCCGAATCGCGGTGGCAAGGCCAGTGCGAGCGATTGGATCGTGAAGCAGGGCTTCACCGTGCTGAATGTCGGCTGGGAGTTTGATGTGCCTGTGCAGGCGGACAAGATGAGCATTCAGGTGCCAGCGGCGCGCAACAAGGACGGCAGCGCGATTCGTGGGGTGGTGAGCGCCACCTTCACCCCAGACAAGCCCATCGACGAGCACACGATCACCGAACTGACTGACTACCCGCCCGCGGATGTCGAAGGAGCGGACAGCCGCCTGATCGTGCGGACGCGCATGGCTTACCCCGGCGGTAAGGAAGTGCCGCGCAAGTTGTGGACGCTGAAAGGCAATCACATCCGCTTGGACAGCGGGTTTGAGCCGGGGAAGACGTATGAGGTCTTCTACCTCGCCGAATCGCCGCCGATCGCTGGGCTCGGCTACGCGGCCATTCGGGATGCGGTTGCGTGGTTGAAGCATGACACGACCTCGTTGGCTCCGGTGAAGCATGCGTATGCGTTTGGCTCCTCGCAGTGCGGGCGTTTTCTGCGCGACTTTGTGTATCTCGGCTTCAACACCGACGAGCAGGATCGTCAGGCGCTCGATGGTGTGGTGGCGCACGTCGCAGGCGCGGGCCGGCTGGTATTCAATCAGCGCTGGTCCACGCCACGCGGTTTGGCGGGCTTTTACACGGCCTCCTATCCCTTTGCGGACACGGCGCAGGCGGATGCGGTGAGTGGTCATGCGGAAGGCATTTTGGAAAATCCGCGCGTGAAACATGCGCCCAAGATTTTCTACACGAACACCGCCGCCGAATACTGGGGTGCCGGGCGTGTGGCGGCGCTGACACACACGGCACCGGGCGGAACTAGGGACATCGAGTTTCCCGAAAATGTGCGCTCCTACTTCTTCGCGAGCACACAGCATGGGCCTTCGAGCTTTCCGCCCACGGCGCAGGCCAAGGACGCACCGCTGGCGAATCCAGTGAACGCCAACGCCGTGCTCACCGCCCTGCGGCTGGCGCTACATCGCTGGGTGGCGGAAGGCATTGCGCCACCGCCGAGCGTCTATCCGAAACTGGGCGACGGCACGCTGGCCCCGGCTGCGGCGGTGCGTTTCCCAGAAGTGCCAGGCATCGGCGATCCGCGCACGCTGAAGGCCGGTGGCCGCGTGCGCAATCCACAGTGGGCCGATGGTGCGGGCGTGGGCGCGGAACTGCCGCTGCTGGTGCCGCAAGTGGACACGGATGGCAACGACATCGCCGGCATCCGCATGCCCGACGTGGCGGTCCCGCTGGGCACGGCCACGGGTTGGGTGTTCAGATCGGCTTCGCGGGGTACCCCTCATGAGCCTGTGCTGCTACGCGGCGCGTGGGTGCCGTTTGCGGCGACGAAAGCTATCCAGCAGCAGACCAAGGATCCGCGCTCCGCAATGGAAGAACGTTAGGCCTCAAAGGAAGCGTATCTGGCGCAGGTGAAAGACGTTATACAAAAACTCATCCAGCAGCGCTACTTGAGCGAAGAAGACCTCGCCCCGCAGCTCAAGCAAGCCGGTGAGCGCTGGGACTGGGTCATGCAGCAGTCCGCTCAGTAACCGTCTGATTTTTCACATTCCATTCTCATGATTCGCCACCTTCTGATCCTCCTTTTCGCCTGCGCTGCTGTTCAAGCATCCGCACAGAACAAAGTGCTCTTCCTCGGCAACAGCATCACCAAACACGGACCCAAAGCGGCCATTGACTGGTCCGGCAACTGGGGCATGGCGGCGAGTGCGGAGGCGAAGGACTACGTGCATCTCGTCACGCAGGCGCTCACGGAGAAAGCGGGCAAGGCTCCCGAAATCTTGGTGAAGAACATCGCCGATTTCGAAGGTGCTTATGAAGGTTACGAAGTTGCGGCCAAACTGCAGGACGCGGTCGAGTTTCATGCCGACCTGATCATCCTCGCCATCGGAGAAAACGTGCCCGGTTTGAAAACAGCCGAAGATAAAACGAAGCTTCAAGCCAGCGTCACCACCCTGCTGCGAACGCTGAAAGGCGACCGTCAGCCGACGATTCTCGTGCGTAGTTGCTTCTGGTCGAACGCGGCTAAGGACGAGGCGCTGAAACAAGCCTGTGCCGAGGTCGGTGGCATCTACGTTGATATTGCAGCACTGAGCAAAGACGAGGGCAACTACGCGCGCTCCGAACGCCCGTTCAAGCACGCGGGTGTGGCGAATCATCCCGGCGACAAGGGTATGGCGGCCATCGCGGCTGCGTTGATGCAGGCGCTGTCGAAATGATACTCCGGGTGTTGCTGCCACATGTGCAAGCCGCTGCTCCCATCTGGCGTTTGGTTTAAACCATGATGTCTCGCTACATTGCCGCCTGCTGCGCCCTGCTGCTCACCCCCGTTTTCTCCCAGACCAAGCTACAACAAGCGGACGTCACGCTGACGCCGCCGAAGGGCTTGAAAACCAAGCTGGCACCCGGCTACACGATTCCCATCGTGGACATCAGCGGCGACAAGGAGCGTCAGGTCATCGTGGATCGCGAGGCGGGGCAATATCTCGGGCATCCCACAACGCTGCTGCTGGAGGACAACAAAACAATGCTCACGGTCTATCCGAAGGGCCACGGGCGCGGGGCCATCGTTTACAAGCGCAGCAATGACACCGGCCTGACCTGGAGCGAACGTTTGCCAACGCCGAAGTCCTGGGAGACCTCGCTGGAAGTGCCGACGCTGCATCGTATGGTGGATGCCGCTGGCAAGAAGCGCATCATCATGTTCAGCGGCCTATATCCGATCCGCATGGCTGTCACTGAGGATGATGGCGCGAATTGGAGCGAGCTGAAATCCATCGGCGATTTCGGCGGCGTGGTCACGATGAGCACGGTGATCGATTTGAAGACGCCGGGGCATTACCTCGCCTTCTTCCATGATGACGGCCGTTTCATCCGTGGTGGCGAGGAGGAGAAATACCGCATCAAAAGCCCGCACATGCCGGAGTACTCGTCATCCACGGCCAAACCCTGGCGCTTCTGGGTTTACACCACGCTTTCCAAAGACGGTGGCCTCACTTGGAGCGTGCCCGCACCCATCGCGATGCTCCCCGACGCGAAATTGTGCGAGCCCGGCGCGCTACGCTCGCCCGATGGCAAACAGATCGCCGTGCTGCTGCGTGAGAACAGCCGGACGTTTAACTCCTTCGTCATCTTCTCGAACGATGAGGGCCTCACTTGGAGCGAGCCGAAGGAACTCCCCGCCGCACTCACTGGCGACCGCCACGTCGCCAAATACGCGCCCGATGGTCGCCTGTTCATCACCTTCCGCGACACCACGCACGTCAGCCCGACCAAGGGCGACTGGGTCGGTTGGGTGGGCAGCTATGAGGACATCGTGAACGGCACCGAAGGCCAATATCGCATCCGCATCATGGACAACACCAAGGGCGCCGACTGCACCTATCCCGGCGTCGAACTCCTGCCAGACGGCACCTTCGTCACCACGACTTACGGCCACTGGAACGAAGGCGAGCAGGCCTACGTCGTTAGCGTGCGGTTCAAGCTGGAGGAGCTAGATACGAAGCTCAAAGCCGCTGCCAATTGAGCTGAGCGGCTCGCCTTACTCACCAGCGTTGGCGTTTTTCCGCACAGCGACCACTTCCACCTCATCGCGTGGCGTGGGGGGCAGGCAGTTGGTGATCGTGGTGCGTGCAGGTGAAGGCTGCGGGAAATATTCGCGGTAGAGCTGGTTGTAGAGGGGCATATCCTCACCATCGCGGACGTAATTGCGCGTCTGCACCACATGCGCGAGGTCGCTGCCAGCGGCCTCCAGCACTTTGCGTATGTTTTCGATGCTGCGGCGGAACTCGCCTTCAAACGTATCGCTGACGATGTTGCCCGCTTGATCGACCGATGCTTGGCCGGAGACGAAAATCAGCCCTCCCACGACCACGCAGGGGCTGAAGGGCAGATGAGATGTGGGCGTGTCGGGAAGCTGCGGCTAGGAGACGAGCGGGTGATTCATGGAGTGAGTCAACGCTTCGACTCAGCCATTTCATCACGCGATCAGCTCGGGGATCGGCCTGCCGTGGTCCACGATGGGCGTGGGGCGGCCGTTGAAGTCCTTGATGAAGACCTTGCTGCCATCAATGCCGAGGTGGTGGTAAATTGTCGCGAGGAAATCGCCAGGGCCGCAGGGGCGCTCGATCACATCCTCGCCGCGTTTGTCGCTCGCACCGATGAGTCCGCCGGTCTGGATGCCGCCACCGGCCCAGATGTTGGAAAATGCACGCGGCCAGTGGTCGCGGCCGGGCTGCAGCGTGCCTGCGGGCGCGCTGGCATCGCCCGCGCCGGTGCTGCGGTCGAAGCTGATCTTCGGCGTGCGGCCAAACTCGCCGGTGACGACGACGAGCACGCGTTTGTCGAGGCCACGCGCATAAATGTCCTCAATCAACGCAGAGACGGCGCGGTCGTAGTTCGGCATGCGGAAACGCAGCGCCTCAAACTGATGCTGGTTCACCGCATGGTCATCCCAGTTGTTCACGCGGCCGCAGAGCGGGCCGTTGAGATTGCTGGTCACGATTTCCACGCCGGACTCGACCAGCCGCCGCGCCAGCAGGAGCTGCTGTCCCCAGCGGTTGCGGCCGTAACGGTCGCGGGTGCGTTTATCCTCCTTGTTCAGGTCAAAAGCGTCACGCGTTTGTGGATTCGTCAGCAGCGTCATTGCTTGGGATTCAAATTCGTCCAGCGCGCCCAGCTCGT
This sequence comes from Prosthecobacter sp., assembly GCA_041688535.1. Classification (GTDB taxonomy): domain Bacteria; phylum Verrucomicrobiota; class Verrucomicrobiia; order Verrucomicrobiales; family Verrucomicrobiaceae; genus Prosthecobacter. The sequence continues at coordinate 4,589 of JBDNIB010000568.1, read as the reverse complement.
TCTCGCGGTCAAACGCGCGTTCCATCTTGTCTAGGCTCTTGCGCAGCGCCACGCGCTCACTCAGCCGTCGCGTCTCGGCCTCGTCGGACATGCCGATGTTGGGCACCTGAAAATTCGGGCGGTTCGGATCATCGCTGACGGCAAACGGTGCGTACGCATCGCCTAGATAAGCCGGGCTGGAGTACTCCGGCGACGGCGGCGGCACGCCGATGTAATTCGGCAGCGGATTCGTCCGCTTGCCGCCCTTGGCGCGCAGGTAATGCGCCACCGACATCCAGTCCGGCAGCCGTGGCTTCGGCTTGTCACGCTCGTCGGAGTCGCCGGAAAACATCTGCATCGTCCCCGCCGGATGCCCGCCCGCTTTTTGGTTCATCGAGCGCAGCACGGTGAACTTGTCCGCGATCTTCGCGTTCATCGGCAGCAGTTCGGTGAAGTGTGTGCCCGGCACCTTTGTTGCGATGGTTTTGAACGGCCCGCGATACTCGCTGCCGATGTCCGGCTTCGGATCATACGTGTCGATGTGCGACTGCCCGCCCGGCAGCCACACCATGATGATCGCCTTCTTCTCATGATTCGGCTTCAACGCATTCTCCGCCCGCAATCGCAGTAGCCCCGGCCAGCTCAGCGTCGCCATGCCGCCCAGGCCAAACTGCATGAATCCGCGCCGTGAGAGTGGACCGGCGCAACGGATTATGGGAGGGGATTTGATGATGTCAGACATGAGTCGAGGGGGCAGGGGATGCGGGCGCGTATTACTTCACACCAAATACGGTGACTTCTTTGCCATTCGTTCCATCCCAGACGCGTAAAATGCTGTCTTCGCCGCCGGCGATGATGATGCTGCCGTTCGGGGTGCTGGCGGTGGACTGCATGAAGTCGGGGAGGTTGGCGATGTCGCGGACCTGGGTGCCTTCATCATTGATGATGCGCACGAGGTTGTCGCCGGCGCTGGTGACGATTTGATTCGTGGCACCGATGAACTGCAATGAGGTCACTTCCTTGGTCCAGCCTTCGATTTTTTTCTTCCGCTCGCCCACGAGCATGTCCCAGGAGATCACCACGCCGTCCGCACCGGCGGTGGCGAGCACGCGGCCATCCGCACGGAAGGCGACGCCCATGACGTGATGCGTGTGGCCCTCAAACAGGTTCCGTTGCTTGTCGGTGGTGAGATCGGTGACCTTGGCGATTTTGTCGGCGGCACCGGAGGCGAGGAGCTTGCCGTCGGGTGAGAAACCGAGGCTCAGCACGGCATCCTCGTGGCGCTCTTTCCACGTTTTAAGCGCCTTGCCGGTGGCGACGTCGAACAAGATGATGTCGCCAGAGCGTGAAGGCTCGCCGCCGCCGGTGGCGAGTGTTTTGCCATCGGGACTGAAGCGCACGGCGTTGACACGGTCGGCGAACACACCGCGATTTTTCTCGCCGCCGAGCGTGCGTTCCAGCACCCAGCATGAGGCGGTTCCTGGTGTGGTGAGCGTGCCGCCTGCATGTGTGGCGGTGAAGGAGCCATCAGCACCAGGGTGCAAAGTCGCCGCCGTGATGGCGCTGCTGGTCGCGTGTTCAGTCGGCATGCCGGAAGCGATGGCCCAGACGTTCAGCGTGCCGTCCGTGAAAATCGCGGCGACTTGCTGCGCGTTGCTGGAAAAGGCCACGGCGAGCGGTTTGGCGGTGCTTTTTGCGACCGCCTGTTTCGCGGTAGCGAGATCGGCGGTCGCCTTCGTTTGGATGGTTTTGGCGGCAGCACTGGCGGTGTTGGCGGCGGCGATGGCCTTGCTATTGCGCGCCTTGGAGGCGGTGATGCGCGCCACATCGGCCTCGGCGTCGAGGATGTTGCTTTCGACGGCAGACACGGCGGCGAGCGCGGAAGTTTCGACAGTGGTCGCGGTGATGAGCTTGTCCTGCGCGTCCTTGAGCTGCTTTTCCAATTCCGCATCCGGCTTGGCGGCACCGGCCTGCGCGATTTTCGCGGTGACATCATCCACCGCCTTCTGCGCGGCGAGTTTGGCATCCTGCACGGGCTTCAGCGCCTTCTGCTTTTCAGGCAGCGCCTTCTTCATCGTGACGATGGTCTCCTGCGCTTTTTTGAGCAGCACATCAATCGCCTTCGTCTGCGCTTCGATGCGGGTCGCCTCGGCCTGTTGAAACGACTGTTCGAGTCCCTGCGCGGCGATGGACCACTCCAGCACGGCCATCTTGCGATTTGCCGCCACGCTGCCCCGCAGTTCGATGACCGCCTTGCCCGTGGCCGCATCCCAAACGCGCACGGAACCATCGGCAGAACCGGTGACAATCTGTTTGGTATCGGGTGACAGCGTATGATTCAGCACGGCTACCTTGCCGGTCTCGGCGATTTTTTTGAGCTGCGCCTCACTCGCCTGCGGTTGTGCGGATTGCGCTGTAATGGCCGCCGCTTTGCTTTTTTCCAGCCGCCAGATTTTCACCTCGCGAAAGCTGCCGCTCGCCAATCGCGTGCCATCGGGGCTGAAGGCCAGCGACTGCACCAGCGCACGATGTGCCGCGCCATTTTTCTCCGCCGGATCGCTGATCTGCGTGAGCAACTGTCGCGTGGCGAGATCATAGACGTGGATTTGATTCGAACGCCCGCAGGCGGCGAAACGGCCGTCCTGCGTCATCGCTACGCTGTAGATCGGATGCACGCCCGCCGCCAGCGGCTGCCATGCGACGGCACGCTCCTGCTGCACGGAGCTTTTGGCCCCCTGGTCAATCCAGGTTTTGAGCAGCGCAATCTCCGCCGGAGTGAGATCCACCGCGCCGGATTTGTTGTTCGGCGGCGGCATCTCCATGTCCTCCTGATGCAGCGAGGCGAGCACGATGAGGCTTTCCGCGCTCTTACCAGGAATGATGCTTGGGCCCGATTCGCCGCCCTTTTTCATCAGCTCCGGCGTCTCCATGTTGAGATCGGCCTTCGTGGTCGTCTTGTTGTGGCACGAGATGCAGTTCGCCTTCAAAAAAGGATACACATCGCGGTAAAAATCCGGCTCGGCGGCCAGTGCGGAGCCGAAACAAGCGAGCAGCAGCAGCAGGGGCTTCATCACTTGGCGGCGGCGGTGGTGACGGCGGCGGCTTTCACAGAAATGCGGATCGGCGTGGAGACAAAAATATCCACGGTGTCCTTCGGCTCGGCGGCGGCGGTGATGGATTTCATGCGCTTCGTCGCATCGGCCATGGCGGCGGCTGCCTGCGTCTGTTTTTCAACGGCGAGTTTCGCGGCGGCGGCATCGGTCGCGGCGAGCTGTTTGGCCTTGGCGGCCTCCTGCTCGGCTTGTTTCAGCGCAGCCTCCGCCAGCGGCACGGCGGCGGGGTTGTAGCGGTATTTGGAGATGCCGATGCCGTAGAGAGCGAAGGTGTGCTCGCCCGCTGGAATCTTGAGCGCGGCGAGATCGAGCACGACCTCCTGCGTGGTGGCTTTGATCGGTAGATCAATCTCCTTCATGGCAGTGAAGCCATCGCCATAGGCTTTGAGCTTGATCGATGTACCGGCGAAATCATTGCGCCAGACGGCCTGGAGCGGGATTTTCAACGTCTCGCCAACTTTGGCCTCCCATACTTTGTCTTCGGCGGCGGTGATGGTCAGCGGTGCTTGCTCAGAGTCGGCGACTGAAACCGGCACATCGGCCATGAGGCGCGGCGCGGGGATGTCGTCCTTCGCATTGCGCGAAGGCCATTCCATCGAGGCGACCGGGCAGGCACGAGTCACGGCGCTGCCATTGATCGTGGCATGGCCAGTGATCTTGGCGAGAGCAAAGGCAGCCTTCGCCGTGCTGTCGGCGCTGATGATGAGATGGCCGACTGATTTGCCTTTCGGGATCGTCAATCCTACGGCGCTCACGCCGGGAGGCAGGCCGTCCATGCTGAGCTCAATCGCGTCAGCGAAGCCATCGCGGCGGATCACCGCCACTTCAAAAGCCATCGTGCTGCCGACACGTAGGGCGATGGGCTTGGACAGCGCGTTGCGGTCGCCATTGCGTAGCGTCATGTGCAGCGCCCAGGCGGCGAGTGAAAAATCCGGCGCGGCCTGCCGCACGATGAGGCGATAGATGTTGTTCGCGTCGCTGCGGGTGCCGCCGAACAAGTCGCGCACTTGCAGGCGGTAGGTGCCGTCCTCCTTGATCTCGAACTTGCCGTTCACATCCGGCGAACCGGCGTTGTAAGGCGGGCCGTCATACGAGTAGCCGTTGCTGGAGACCTTTGTCGGGCTGGCGATGTCATACAGTTCGGCCACATCGGTCAGCGTCTCCTTGTCGCCGGTCTTTTTGATCTGCTGCACTAGCACAAACGGGTCTGTGTTCAAACCGAGCCGCTCCGAGGCCACCTCGACCCACCAAGTCTCGCCTTTCTTCGCGGTGAACTCGAACGTGTCCACATCCGCAGCGGGGAAGAAACCGCCCGCGATGTCGCAGGGCAGCGTGATCTTCTGCGCCTCGGCAGGTTTGTTGTTCGGCTCAGCTTCGCTCGCATTCGCTTTCGCGGGCAAGCCCGCTGGCGGCCACGACATTGCGCTGACCATTTTTGTCTGCGCCTGGTGTGCTGCGGGCGCATCCTGCAAGGCGAGCCGATAGAAATGCCGCTCG
>JBDNIB010000567.1:0-6880 GCA_041688535.1 Prosthecobacter sp. | reverse complement strand
GGGCACTGACCCAGGTGGTGCTGTGCAGCATCCACCGAACAATCCGGGCCACCGCCAACATCCATAGCCTCCCCGCCAAGGGCCAAGCCCACCTCGCCTAACTCCGCAAATCGCCAAATGACTTTTTGCGGTGGCGTCTTATCAGCCATTTAGACCTCACTTCGCCGCGATTCAGCCTCTTTTTTTAACTGCCACGGTCAGGATTGGGCTTAATTACCTTGTAAATACACTCCCTGCGTCCGAAATCGAGTTCGAGTTGAATTTCACGAGCAGATGCCTTTCCCCATGATCGACGTGGCGTATCTGATGCTGGCGCTGCCACAATTAAGGTGCGTAATTTCCCGAGAAATTTCGTAAACGGGAGCTGTTTGGAATTGGTTTGTGCCATATTTTTAAAATAACCCGCACAGTTTAACTGTTCATAATAACATGTTCAATTGTTTTTATCATAACCACAGGCAAATCAGCTCACTTGACTCTCCCATCCCTCCCAAGTTCATGTTTGTAGATGAACGAAACTCATTCCCCATACCCCGAACGCATTACCATTCCCGCATACGCCATGGCATTGGCCCACGTCGCCAGCCTGCGTTCGGAGGATCCTTTCCGCAAAGTCGGAGCTGTGGCCCTCGACTTTGACAATCGAGTCATCGGCACAGCCTACAATGGCCTCGCCCCAGGCTACAATGCCGATCCCGAATTTTGGGCAGACCGTGATGCCCGGCGAAAATACATGCTGCATGCCGAGGTGAACCTGTGCAGCCTGTTCACGCGTGGCAACGTCAGGATCGTGGCCTGCACCACCAAGCCCTGCACAAGCTGCATGCAAATGTTGTGCGCCTACGGTGTAAAGGAAGTGTACTTTCGGGAGGATTACCCAGAATCTGAGGCCGACGCGATTGCCGGCCGCTATGGCATCCCGCTGATTCAGCTCACGGATTACCCGCAGGTTGCCACACCAAACTGAAGGGCGGCTCAACGGATGGGCATCACCACGCCTTGGCGGTGGGATTCCAAGGCTGCGGCGAAAATCTCCTGCGTCGCGACCGCTTCTTCGACTGTGGCACAGCCGAATCGACCGCCGAGAAGTCCCTCTCGCTCCATCAGGAAAGCCGCCCACATCTGCTGGATCACATCAGCGAATCCAGGCTCAAAGATGCCTCCGGTGACTGTCTTGAACGGTGTGCCGAAACCAAGATCTGTCTTTTTCCAGAACTGCTCTTTGCCATTCTCGAACAGCCACAACGTCTTCGGTTCCTTGGTGCTGTAGCGCACGCCGCCCTCCGTGCCCAGCACCTCGATAAACCATGTATTTGTCTCGCCCGGAGCCATGCGCTTCATTTCCAGCCGCAGCGGGACCTCATGCTCGCCAATTCGCGTCCAGCAGTTCAGCAGGGCGTTGTCCCAGGTGTCGCACTCGGCCATCCCACCTTTGCCGTCCGGCCGTTGGGGGTAGCCTTTTTGGAGCTGGGCAAAGAGGCGCTCTGGTCGCCAGCCTAAACGCAATGGTATATGGCACGCATGCATACCCAGATCGCCCAGCACGCCGATCTCGCCACAGGCGGCCGACTTGCGCTTCCAGTTCGCCGGTTTCGTGGCGTCCAAGTCACTGCTGTGATGAAAAGCCGAAACAACTTCGAGAATTCGGCCCAATTTTCCACCATTCACCGCCTGCATGACACGCTGCGCCCCAGGCAGGAACGGAAACTCCGAGCTGCAACGCACAAAACGCCCTGAAAGCTTCGCCGCTGCGGCGATGCGCCTTGCGGATGCGAGATCCATGCCGAACGGCTTCTCCGCAAACAAATCCTTCCCCGCCGTCAGCACATCACAGTAAATCTTCTCATGCAGGTGGTGCGGCACCGCCACATAGACCACAGCCACCGCCGGATTCGCCAGCAGTTCGTGATAATCCCCAGTGATCTGCGCACAGGCCGGAATGCGCTGGAACCAGTTGCGCACGTCCTCCACCAGATCCGCTACTGCCACCAGTTCTGGCTGCACTTCCACGTCCACCAGCGCGCACCAACGCGCGAACGCGCTGGCCATTTCCCGGCCCATGAGGCCGCCACCGATGATACCAATACCAATCTTCTTCATTCTAGGATGTTTGGTGTAAATTGTGGCAAACACCTACGCTGCTGCTGCGGCGTTTTTCACTGCCAGTTCTTGCTTCGCCATTTTCAAATCGGCAGCCACCATGATCTGCACCAGCTCCTTGAACTTCACCTTCGGCTCCCAGCCCAGCTTCTTGCGGGCCTTCGCCGGATCACCGATCAAGAGTTCCACCTCCGCCGGGCGTTCGTAACGGGCGTCATATTTTACATACTGCTCCCAGTCCAAGCCCAGCGTGCTAAACGTCTCCTGCACGAACTCCTTCACGCTGTGCGTCTCGTTGGTGGCGATCACATAATCATCCGGCTCGTCCTGCTGCAGCATCATCCACATCATCTCCACGTAGTCCTTGGCGTAGCCCCAGTCGCGTTTCGCGTCCATGTTTCCCAGGAACAGCTTTTCCTGTAGGCCCACCTTGATGCGAGTGGCTACGCGCGTGATCTTGCGCGTCACAACGGTCTCCCCACGGCGTGGGCTTTCGTGGTTGAAAAGAAGCCCGCTGCTCGCATGCAGGCCGTAGCTCTCCCGGTAGTTCACGGTGAGCCAGTGGCCATAGACCTTGGCACAAGCATAGGGCGAGCGCGGCCAGAACGGTGTCGTCTCCACCTGCGGCACTTCCTGCACCTTGCCGAACATCTCCGACGAGGATGCCTGATAAAAGCGCACTTTCTTCACCAGCCCCGTCTCGCGGATCGCTTCCAGAATGCGCTGCGTCCCCAGGCCCACGATGTCTCCCGTGCTCTCCGGCACGTCAAACGACACTCGCACATGGCTCTGTGCCCCAAGATTATACACCTCGTCCGGCTTCAGCTCATAGAGCAGCTTCACCAGCGCCACCGAGTCCATCAAATCACCGTAATGCAGATGCAGCCGGTCCGCCGGCAGGTGTGAGTCAGGTTCGAAGAGGTGTTCCAGGCGTCCGGTGTTGAAGGACGACGCCCGGCGGATGATGCCATGCACCTCGTAGCCCTTTTCCAGCAGCAGTTCAGTGAGATACGAGCCGTCCTGTCCTGTGATGCCGGTGATGAGAGCTTTTTTCATGAGGTAAAATCGAGCGCCGATGTGACAGTACGGCCCCTCTTTTCGCAAGGGAAAATGCAGGAACATATCAGTTGCGCCCCTGCCCACCGCCTCTATTCTTAGCGCCCCCAATCCCCGACCCACTGCCATCATGAGAGCTGACCTCGTTGACCAAGCCGCGCAAATCATCAAAGACCCGCCCTTCCTCATCAACATGGTGTCCAAGCGCGTACGCCAGTTCGCCCTCGGCCACGCCCCGCTCGTCGAGCGTCGTCACGGCCTTCGTGAAGCTGATCTCGCTCTCCTGGAAATCATCCAAGGGAAGATCACCATGGCACCCATTGACCAGAGCTAGGCCACCCCTGCCACGGCAGTACCGCCAGTTCCACGTCAATCACAGCGGTTCCCCGCGCGACCCATGTCCGAGATCGCCACGAACCGCAAAGCCGTCCGCGACTTTCACATCCTCGAAAAATACGAGGCTGGCGTCGAACTTCGCGGCACCGAGGTCAAATCCATCCGCCTCGGTAAACTCAATCTCTCCGACGCCTTCGCCCGCGTTGAGCGCGGCCAGGTTTGGCTCTACGGCTGCGACATCCAGCAGTACGAAAAGGCCAGCCACGAGACCCATGAGCCGCGCCGCTCCCGCCGCCTCCTGCTGCACAAGCGTGAGATCATGAAACTCCTCGTTCACACGCAGCAGAAGGGCCTCGCCCTCCCTGTCCTGCGTGCCTACTGGAAAGGCCACCACATCAAGATCGAACTCGGCGTCGGCAAAGGCAAAACCCATGGCGACCAGCGCCAAGACCTCAAAGACAAGGCTGAAAACCGTGAAGCCGCCCGCGTCGTCGCCAACTACAACGACAAACACCGACGCTAAAGATCAGCTTACACGCCGCAAATTCCCATTTGCATTGCGCTGATCGGTCGGCATTATCCCCGCCCCTCGCGAGTCCCCCCTTAATTCGCCGTTGGTCTCCGTGCCTGCCTCTCTTTGAGATGTGCAGGATTCTCGCCCGGAGGTAACCCGGCTTTAGCACACATCCTATGTCAGTACGTCTTGCTCGATTCGAGATGCCCAGCCGCCTTGTGAAAAACGAGGCCACGGCAACCGAAACCTACGCCCAGTTCACCGCCGAACCTTTCGACAAAGGTTACGGTCACACCATTGGCAACTCCCTCCGCCGCGTCCTCCTCTCCTCCCTGGAAGGTGCCTCCATCACTTCCGTGAAAATTCGCGGTGCGGAACATGAATTCACCACCCTTCCCGGCGTGCTCGAAGACGTCGTTCAGATCATTCTGAACCTCAAGAAGGTCCGCTTCAAGCATCACAGCGAAGCCAAGGAGCCCCGCCTCCTCTCCATTCTCGCCGACAAAGAAGGTGCCGTCACCGCTGGCGACATCAAGGATGACAACCATTACGAGGTCAACAACAAGGACCAGATCATCTGCACGCTCGACCGCAAAACCAAGTTTGAGTGCGAGTTCGAAGTGCGCGTCGGCCGCGGTTTCTCCACCTGGGAAGAAAACAAGCGCGCAGACACCCCTATCGGCGTCATTCCGATCGACTCCATCTACAGCCCGGTCACCCGCGTGAAATACGCCGTGGAAACCACCCGCGTCGGTCAAAACACCGATTATGACAAGCTGGTGCTCGACATCTGGACCGACGGCCGCATCACCCCGCAGGACTCCCTCCTGCAATCCGCCGCCATCCTGCGCCACCACCTCGACGTCTTCGTCAACTACGACGACAAGGCCGTCGAATTCGAAGCCGCCCCGGAAGCCCAGAGCGAGGAAAACAGCGAGTTGCGCAAGCTCCTGAACATGAGCGTCAACGAGATCGAACTCTCCGTCCGCGCCGCCAACTGCCTCAACAACGCCAACATCACCTCCGTCGGCCAGTTGGCCATGAAGTCCGAAGGCGAAATGCTCCGCTACCGCAACTTCGGCAAAAAATCCCTCACCGAAATCAAGGAAAAGCTCTCCGAGCTTGGCCTCTCCCTCGGCATGAAGTTCGACCCAGCGCTGCTTGAAGCCACCCCTGGCGGTGTCTCCCTGCTCGCCCGCAGCAGCATGATCGACGACGACGATGAAGAGGCAGATGCCCTCGACTTCACCAAGCTCGTGGACAGCCACACTCCCGACATTGATGACGAGGAATAATCGGCCGCAGCAACCCAATCACCGATAGAAGACACTTTTTAGGACATGAAACACGGAAGAAAAATCGTCAAACTTCAGCGCAAACAGGACCACCGCGACGCGCTGCTCATGAATCTGACTTGCTCCCTCATCGAGCATCGTCGCATTCGCACCACGCTCGCCAAAGCCAAGGCCCTCCGCCCCTACGCGGAGAAGCTCGTCACCCTCGGCAAGCGCGGCACCCTACACGCCCGCCGCACCGCCATCTCCACCCTCCGTCACAAAGACATGGTGAAGAAGCTCTTCGAAGAGATCGCCGTCGCCTCCAAGGACCGCGTCGGTGGCTACACCCGCATCACCAAGCTCGGCCAGCGCCGCAGCGACTCCGCCCCGATGGCCTACATCGAGTGGGTCGATGCCTATGTGCCGAAAGCCGCCGCCGCCCCTGAGGCTGATGCCGCAGCAGAACCTGCCGCCGAAGAAGCCGCCGCAGCGCCAAAGAAAAAAGCTCCTGCCAAGAAAAAGGCCGCGCCGAAAAAGAAGGCCGCCGCTGAATAAGCCCGCCCTTCTCAGCGAGAACCCATCCCACGCGGGAGTCGCAAGACTCCCGCGTTTTTTTGGCAATTTACCACCTTCTCTGCCTTCGAACCGTTGTTGTGCGGCGTTGGACTCCCGCCATGCCCTGCCAGCCATCAACCCAAAGTCTGGCGACTTTTTCGAGGACGAATGCTGGATCGTGGGTGGATTCCCCGCGCTCCGCTAGCGGAAGATCGGTGGCAAGCTGTAGAAGTGCCGGCGAGCCGCTGGCGCTCCACCTATCGGCTGAAAATCGTTCTCACGCCTGTGGGCTGCGGACGCTTCAGTACCTCCGCTGCCAAGATGGCAAGTGTCAGAGGGTGATCGTTTACAGCCATAGTCGGACTCCATGCCAAGGCTTCAAGCTCCGCTCGCGTGACAGGGGTGTCCTTTTAGCTCGGGCGGGCAGCGCATCCTGCTTGCGGCCGCTTATCACTCGGAAGCGGCGCTGGCATCACCTTCCTCCGGCAGATCCGGCAGGGGTGGCGGAAGGCTGTCGATGATGTTGAGGAGGGGGACGCCGCGTTCGACGGATTTGTCGAGACGGAAGAAGAGTTGCGGGCTGCTGCGGAGCTTGACGCGCTTGTAGAGATCCCGCTGGATGGCACCACGGGCCTTGGTGAGCTTGGCGACCGCCGCATCCTGCTGGTACGGCTTGCCAATGACTCCGACATAGACAAAGCACTGCCGCATGTCGGGCGTGGGACTCACATCATGCAGAGTGACGAGGCAGTTCTCGAAACGGTAGTCCTTTTCGAGGATGGTGCTGAGCTCACGGCGGATGAGTTCGCGGACTTTTTGGACTCGGAGGGACATCGGGTTGCTGGATGCTGGTTTCTAGAGGCTGGATGCCAGTTTCTGGATGCTAGCAACTAGCACCAAGGATCCAGCATCCAGTTCAGAGCGTTTGGGCGATTTTTTCGAGCTCGTAACACTCGATGACGTCGTTTTCCTCGTAGTCGCTGAAGCCGGAGAGCTTGATGCCGCACTCGAGGCCGTTGCGGACCTCGTTGACCTCGTCATC
>JBDNIB010000566.1:0-2755 GCA_041688535.1 Prosthecobacter sp. | reverse complement strand
TTTTTTGCGCCACTCAAACAGCGGGCCGTAGATGCCGTGCCAGGTGTTGAGGCGCTGTTTGATCCACGCGGGCTTGTCATCCAGCATGAAGGCGGTGGCAGGGTAGGGAACGCGCACGTCGTCAAAGCTGTGCTCGTACTTCGGCTCGGGCGTGTAGAAGCTGTGCGGGGCCTTGTGGCCGATGAAGGCGCACCAGGGCTTGTCGCTGCTCTGTGTCTTGAGCCAATCGAGCGCCATGTCGGTGACGACGGTGGTGTAGTAGCCTTTGATGACTTTGCGCTCTTTGCCATTGAGGTTCCACTCGGTGTCAAAGTACTGGCCCTGCCCCTTGTGCGTCACGAACACGTCATAGCCGGGGCGCGGCTCGTCGTTGTTCTCGCCCATGTGGTATTTGCCGAAGTAGGCGGTGGCGTAGCCGCTGTCATGCAGCAGGCTGGGGAAGCTCGGCATGGCGGCGGGATATTCGGTGAAGTTGTTGGTGACGCCGTGCGTGTGCGCATAGAGGCCGCTGAGGATTGAGGCACGACTCGGCGAGCACAGTGAAGTGGTGCAGAAGGTATTGGCAAACCGCACGCCTTCACTGGCGAGACGGTCGATGTGTGGTGTCTTCACATGCTTCGAGCCGTAGCAGCCGAGCGCGTCCGGGCGGAGGTCGTCGCAGAGGATGAACAGAACGTTCGGCTTCGCCGCGAATGACGCAGGCAGAATGGCGAAGGATGAAAGCAGCAGAGCGATGAGAGTGCGCATGAGAAAGAATGGAGGGGAGGGGGGAGGCTTTGTCAAAAAGGAAAGTCCTGCGTGGCTGCGGCGTTTGATTCTCCACCTATGACTAACCGCCGCTCCTTCCTGAAACAATCCGCCGCCGCTTCCACCGGCGTTTTCTATATCGCCAAAACCTCCTGGGCGCAGAAAAGCCCGGGCGACACCATGAACATGGCCGTGATCGGCTTCGGCGGCCGTGGTGGCAGCCACAGCAGCGGCTACAACAAACTCAAAAAAGACGGCGTACGCATCACCGCGCTGTGTGATGTGGACAGCAACACGCTGGGCAAAGGCGTGCAGACCTTCGACAAGGACAAGCAAAAAGTCACCGGCTACACCGACCTGCGCAAGCTGCTGGAGAACAAGGACATCGACGCGGTGAGCATCGCCACGCCGAATCATTGGCACGCGCTGGCCTCCATCTGGGCGATTCAGGCCGGCAAGGATGTGTATGTGGAAAAGCCGGTGTCCCATTGCGTGTGGGAAGGCCGGCAGATCGTCAAGGCGGCGCGCAAGTACGCGAAAATTGTGCAAACCGGCACGCAGTCGCGTTCCAGCCGCAAAGGCATCGGCGAAGCGGTGAAATGGGTGCAGGAAGGTAATCTGGGCAAGATTTTGCTCTCGCGTGGCCTCTGCTACAAACGCCGCCCGAGCATCGGCAAATCCGCAGGCGAGCAGCCGATCCCAGAATCCATCGACTACGATCTGTGGTGCGGTCCCGGCCCCAAAGGCCCGCTCATGCGCGAGAAACTGAAGTACGACTGGCACTGGACTTGGGACTACGGCAACGGCGACCTCGGCAATCAGGGCATTCACCAGATGGACATCGCCCGCTGGTTCCTCGGCGAGATGGAGCTGTCCTCCAGCGTGTGGAGCGTCGGCGGCCGCATGGGCTATGAAGACGATGGCGAGACCGCGAACACGCAGATGATTTATCACGGCTACGCGAAGGCACCGATGATCTTTGAAGTGCGCGGCCTGCCCGAGAACAAGGACAGCAAGAGCATGGACAAATTCAAAGGCGCAGGCGTCGGCGTCATCGTCGAGTGCGAGGGCGGTTATGTCGTCGTGCCGAACTACGCCAGCGCCATCGCCTATGACAAAGCGGGCAAGGAGATCAAAAAATTCGAGGGCGCGGAGGATCACTTTGAGAACTTCATCAACGCTTGCCGCAGCCGTCGCGTGGATGATTTGCATGCGGACATTTTGGAAGGTCATCTCTCCAGCGCCCTCTGCCACACCGGCAACATCAGCTATCGTCTGGGCCAAAAAGAGCAGCCCGAAGCGATCCTGGAGCAGATCAAAGGCGACACCTTCGCCGCCGACACCTTCGAGCGCATGCAGGAGCATCTGGCAAAGAACGACGTGGATGTGAAGAAGGACCAGCTCACCCTCGGCCCCGTGTTGAAGATGGACCCGAAAACCGAGCGCTTCATCGACCACGCTGCCGCGAACGTCATGCTCAAGGACAAATACCGCGCGCCTTATGTCGTGCCGGAAGAGGTGTGAGGCAGTGCTTGCCTGCCGCAGGACAAGGCGGCGAGTGATCAGCCCGCATGTCTCCCGCTCGTTTTTACCGCAGCGGGGCAGCGCGGCGGCGGCGGCAGAGCGGCGGAGGGGGGAATACTCTCTGCGACCTCTGCTCCTCCGCCTCTCTGCAGTGTTGAACAAGGAGCATCACTTGCCAAGTGCCCGCTCCGCCAGGAGTGCTGGCATCCTGCCTGCATGAGGCGGGGGCATCAATGCCTGGCATGAAGGGCGGCTTTGGTGCTCGCTGTCAACGGTTGCCTCGCTGCGCTCGCCCTGCGGGCAGCCGGTGGCTGGCTGTCTCCGCTTCGCTCCGGCTCATGCCAGCCTCACGACTGACGATGCATGACTCGCTTCCGGCTGTCTGGCTCCAGACTTTACCGCGCGGGGTTCTTACCCGCTGGGACGCGTTATAAGGTTTCGATGTTCTAACTTTCATTTTACTGTTTGTCTGATGTCCTCCTTA
>JBDNIB010000060.1:0-4640 GCA_041688535.1 Prosthecobacter sp. | reverse complement strand
GGCGGGTGTCGCAAGCGTTGCCGGAGGCACCGGAGCCAGTGGTGTTCCAGCCACAACAGCCCGTTTTTAAATCATCAGCCCCTGCGCCGCACTACGCAGCATGGCCGGGAATGCAGCCTGCGGCAGGTTCAGTGGCTGCACCTGTGGCGCGCATGGTGTAGCAGCCGTCACAGGCACTCATGCCTGTCGGGGAGCCGCCAGCGCATGCGGAATTCGTCACGCCGGAGCATCAGCGTGGCTCACCGTGGAAGAACGCGTTCATCCTGCTGACGTTGCTGCTGATCTGTGGTGTCGCGGCGTGGCTGTGGTGGGATCAAGCGCAGGCTCCGCCGGTGGTGGTGCCGCCCGTCACAAGTTCACCGTCGCCACAGCCGGAAGTGCGTCCGGCGCAAATCGCCACCAAGACCGAATCTGCGGTCACCAAGATCGCGCTGCCCGATGTGGATGCCCATGCTGCCGATGCGAAGGCTCTCATCACAGAGTTGTTCGCCGCCGACACGCCCCAGCGGCGTGCGGCATGCATTCATGAGGCGGAAAAACATGCCGCCGAGATCGAAGGGCTGCTGGGAGCGAACGCGGAAAAAAAAGTCGAGTTGCGACTGCTGGCGCGCATTCCCGGCCTGCCGCTATCCTTGCCCAGCGGGCGGTTGATCCCCTTATTCCGCGTGGTGACCTCCCAATGTGCCAACGGCGCTCTCATTCGCCTCGAAACAGGTGCTGATGGTAAACGCCGCATTCATTGGCCGCTGTTCTATGAAACGCACGAGGCCAAGCTGACGTCTTTCATCAGCCAGCCTGGCGATGCGGGTGCCTGGCTGCATGCCGGACTGCGCCCCAGCCACGGCCTGGACATTCCCGCCGAGCTGCGGCCCAAGTACCTCACCTTCGACGTGCAGGTTTCCGCCAGCAGCACGCCGCATTATGTGGCCTGCGTGGAGCGTGACACGCCGCTGGGCCGCTTCCTGGATCGTGAGACGGACTGGGGCAAATCCTACCTCGCCCGCCTGCTCGTGCGCAGGCTCGACATTCGCGGCGATGCTCCCTGTCTCATTGTGATGGACTGCGAAGGGGCGAAGGAAGGCGGCGAGGTAGATGGTGAGAGGTAAGACGTGAGAAGTTAGACGTGTCGAGGGCTGCTCAGATCACTTCTGACTTCTAACCTCTTATTTCCGCCATCTCACACTTCACCTCCATCACGGCGGCGGATCTCCCGAGCGCTTCTCATCTTCACGCGCCAGTTCTTCGAGCGTCATCTCCTTGGTCGGGGCATCGACGTCGTCATCCGACATCTTCGAGCTTTGGTCTTCGCCGAGATTTTCCGGCTCCTCCGCAACGTTTTCTATTTCTGGAGGCGGGGCGGAGGGCTTGGCGGCAGGCGCTTGATAGTCGTCGTCCTTGCCATCTTCGTCGTCAGCCGAGGACCAGGGGTTGTAGTTCTCGTTGTCCCAGTCGTCAGCCCCCGGCTTTTCCAGCTCCTTCGCGTCCTTGTCGATGTCAGCGTAGTATTCTGGGTAGGCGGCGCGGTCTTTTTTCTCCATGAAGTAGGCCAGCCAGATGCAGATCTCATACAGGATGTACAGCGGCCCGGCCAGCACCAGCATGGTGAACGGGTCCGGTGTCGGCGTCACGATCGCCGCGAAGATCGCGATGGCGACGATCGCATACGAGCGCGTCGTGCTCATCAGCTTGTAGTTCAGGAAATCCAGCTTCACCAGCACCATGACGATGACCGGTAGCTCAAACGCGACGCCGAACAGCAGGATGAAGCGTGAGGCAAACTTCACATAGCCGTCCAGCCGCCAACTGTTCGTCAGCTTCAGGCTTTCGTTAAAGGTGTAGAAAAACTCCAGCGCCTTCGGTAGCACCACATAAAAGGCAAAACAGGCTCCCGTCAAAAACAGCCCGGCACCAATGCCGATGGCGGGAAAGATGGCCTTCTTCTCCGCCGGTTTCAGGCCCGGCAGGACAAATTGTAGGATGAAAAACAACAGCAGCGGAAAAGCGAAGATGACCGCCGCGATCAACGCCAAATTCATCACCATGAGGAAGCCTTCCTGTGGCGTCAGAATTTGCAGCATGGCTTTGAGCTCCTCTTCCGTCTTGATGACGCCGGTGGCCCAGAGCGGCAGCTTGATGATGGCGAACAGTTGCTCGTAGAAGCAGAACGTGAAAATCGTGGTGACCAGTAGCGTCATGGCCATGCGCACGATCATTTTGCGCAAGTCTTCGAGGTGATCGAGAAACGGTTTTTCCTCATCGCCTTTGCCGCCGAGATTCATGGCGACTTTTTCGCGGACTTTGAAGACTTTTTGGAGGAGGCCGGACCACATGGAAATGAGAGGGGGAAGGAGTTGCGGGTGCGATAGGACTACGGCAGTCCTTGGGCCGCGATCCGTGCGTAGAGTGCCAGCGTCAGGGCGTTGGAGATCGCATTGGCAGCAATCATCCCCCGCAGTTCTCCCGCGCTCACAAACCGCACGTCGCTGATGTGCTCGCTTCCATCCGGTTCAGGACGGCTGACGACGCACACGGGCTTCGCCGTGAACAGATATACGATCTCGTCGGTAAAACCTTGCGAGGGAAAAAACCAGCCCAGCGGCTCCAGCGTCCCATGCGCGTTTTCCAGCGCGCAGCCGCACTCCTCGCGCAGCTCGTTCAGCGCGGTGTGAATGATGGACTCGCGGTTCACCGCAGTGTCGATCTGCCCTGCTGGGAACTCCCACATCGTCTGCATCACCGGCAGCCGCTCCTGATGCACCATCACATAGCGCCCGTCCGCCAACTGCGGCGCGATGGCCACGGCGGCCTTCCGCTGCACCACCATCCACGGCACCTCCTCATGGCGGTTCGGCGTCGTGAAATAGGCGCGCTCCACGCCGATGTGCGGATTATCCAGCACCCGCTCGCTGCACGTCTTCCGCCAGCCTGGCTCGGCTCCGGGAGTGTAGAGATCGAAATCCGGGATGTGCATGCGGATCACTCAGGGGTCAAAAGTCCGCGCCAGTAGGCCAGTTGCTCTCTCACATTGGCTGGCGATGGCGCGCCGATGCCTTTGCGCGCCGCCATGGCGGTTTCCAAGTTCAAACAGGCTGTCACATCGGCCTCGAAGGCCGACGAGAAGCGCTGGAACTCATCCAGCTTCATGTCGCCAAAGTCACGCCTCTGCTCAATCGAGTAAGCCACCAGTTTGCCGATCACTTCATGCGCCTGTCGGAACGGCACACCATGATTGACAAGATAATCCGCCAGATCGGTCGCCAGCAGCATCGGATCGCTCGCGGCAGCGGTCGTTTTGGCGCGATTCACGTCCATGCCGGTGATCATCTCGGTGAAAACCTCCAGCGCGAGCGAGATGGTGTCCACCGAATCAAACAGCGGCTCCTTGTCCTCCTGCAAATCGCGATTGTAGGTCATCGGCAGACCCTTGAGCAGCGTCAGGATACTCATGAGGTTGCCGATCAGCCGCGCCGACTTGCCGCGCGTGAGTTCGGCCACGTCCGGGTTCTTCTTCTGCGGCATCAGGGATGACCCCGTCGTGTGCGCATCGCTCAGCGTGACAAAACCAAACTCAGCGCTCGCCCACAGGATCACATCCTCGCTCAAACGGGACAAATGCACGCCCAACAATGAGATGCCAAACAGCAGCTCTGCGACGAAATCGCGATCACTCACCGCATCCATCGAGTTCTGCGTCACGCCGGTGAACCTCAACTCATTGGCGACGAATTCGCGATCAATGATGATCGTGCTGCCAGCGAGTGCGCCGGAGCCCAGCGGCATGAAATTGAGCCGCTCACGGCAGTCCACCAGCCGGTCAAAGTCGCGCATCAGCATTTCCACATACGCGAGCAGGTGATGTGCAAACAGCACCGGCTGGCCGCGTTGCAGGTGGGTGTAACCCGGCATCACCGTGTCGCCACCGCGTTCCGCACATTCCACCAGCGCCGCCTGCATGGCGCAGATGAGATCAAGGATGCGATTGATCTCCGCCCGGCAGTACAGCCGCACATCCGTAGCCACCTGGTCGTTCCGGCTGCGGGCCGTGTGCAGCTTCGCGCCCGCCGGGCCGATGCGCTTGGTCAGCTCCGACTCGATGTTCATGTGGACGTCTTCCAGCGACTCCTTGAACTCAAAGTTCCCCGTTTCGATCTCCTGCTTGATCGCCAGCAGCCCCGTTTCGATCTGTTGCTGCTCCTCGGCGGTCAAAATCCCCGCTTTGAGCAGTCCTTTCGAGTGCGCGATGGACCCGGCGATGTCATGGGCGAACAAGCGCCAGTCAAACGACACAGATTCTCCGTAGCGCTGCACGAGCGCGCTGGTTTCCTGGGCAAAACGACCTTTCCACATAATTTCGAGGGCGCGCAGACTAGCGGCTTTCAGAATGGGTGCAACTGCGGGACTTGCCCAACATCGGCCACGATTTCATCCTTGCCTCCGTAAGCCCTTTCTCGTAAAACACACCTCGTATGGCTGACGATCCCACTCCCGCTTCCGAAACACCACCCCCGCGCACCACGGGTGGCGAGCACTTCCGTTGGGAGCCACCGACCGCCGCTGAGCTTCAGGCCACCATGCCCGGCTACACCATTGAGAAAATCCTTGGCCGTGGCGGCATGGGCGCGGTGTATCGCGGCGTGCAG
>JBDNIB010000565.1:0-1018 GCA_041688535.1 Prosthecobacter sp. | reverse complement strand
TTTGATGGCAACAACGTGCGCTTCATCTTCGACATCCCCCGCGGTTTTGACGGCCAACCGGGTGGCGACGGACCGCAGGGAAATGAAGGACCGCAGGGGCCGCCCTTCGCCAGTGCGGTGGTGGATTCCGTGACCACGCTGGAGCCATGGGAGGCGGCGACGGTGGGCAGTCTATTCGATGGCAGCACGGTGCATCTGACCTTCGGCATCCCACGCGGCAACGACGGCGGCACCGGAGCCGACGGCATGCCGGGCGAGGTGACGAACGCGCAACTCGACAACGCGATTAGCGGCACGAGCACCAACAGCAACGGGGTGAGCACGCTGGACACGCCGTTTGCCAATGAGCCGCCGACGCTGGCGGACCTGGAGCTGATGCGCCAAGCCTACAACACGCTGGTGCTGGCCCTGCGGCGGTGAGGGGCGCTGGCGGGAAATTGCGTCAAAGTGGTGGATTGACCAACCCGCCGTGCGTCTGGTAGTCTGCACACCCGATCAGCACACCCACATCATGCGCACCTCCAACCCCACCCTCAGCCAACACGTCTTCGACCGCTCGCGCACCGGCAATGCCGCCGACGGCGTCATGACGCTCAACGGCACCATCGTCAAAACCGCCATTCTCACTCTGCTGCTGGTCACGGCGGGCAGTTGGAGCTGGGGCCTGGTCACTGGCGTCAATCCGCCCTCTTGGATCGGGCTGGCCATGAAGTTCGGCTGGATTCTCCCTCTGGGGATCGCGCTGATCATCTCCTTCAAACCCAAAACGGCCCCCGCCCTGGCCCCGGTTTACGCCGTGACGAAAGGTATCTTCATCGGCATCATCTCCGCGCTGTTTGAGGCCAGCTTCAACGGCATCGTTCTCACCGCCGTCATGCTGACCTGCGGCATCCTGTTTGCCCTGCTGGCCGCGTATTCGACCGGCCTCATCAAGGCCACGGAGAACTTCAAGCTCGGCGTCTTCGCCGCGACTGGCGGCATCGCGATTTTCTACCTCGCCACCATCGTGCTGGGCATG
>JBDNIB010000564.1:0-3413 GCA_041688535.1 Prosthecobacter sp. | reverse complement strand
CTTGGTGCCATCGGCAGAGGAGGCCCGCGCACTCCACTTGCCCGTGACTTTGGCAGCGTTCCAAGTCTCTCCGCCATCGGTTGAGGTGTGCATGGCACCTCTATCCTCATACGCCGCCGCTAACAACTTGGAACCGTCAGCCGATGCGGCGACGACTACTGCGGCACCAGTGGTATGAATGCGGGCCTTCCATTCATGGGGAACAGCAGCTTCGTTGGCAGGAGAGACTGAGGGCCTCGCAGAAGCTGGAACAGCTAGCACCGGCATGGCCGGAAGAGGTGCTTTGGACAGGTTGTCTGGCGTCGCTGGCGCAGTCTTCTTCACTTCGACGGCGGCAGCTGGAGGATTGCTGGCAGTGCTATTGCTGGGAACGGAAGCGGGAGCTTGTTCGGCGATTTTCTCCGACTGCTTTTCTGCTCCTTTAAACATGAATATCGCCACTGCTGCGATGACCACCACGGCAGCGATGACGTAGAGCATGCCGCTGCTTGAAGATTTCTTCACCGGTGCCTGCGGTGGCCGCGCGCGGCCTTGCGGCTGCGGACGTGGCACACGGGAAGCCGCCTCGGCTTGTTTCTGCGCTTGCGTGGCGCGTGCGGCGGCCTCGGCGGCGGCCTGCTTTTGTGCGATGAGCTCGGCGTGCGGCAAAGTCATGATCACATCGAGATCACGCCGAATTTCCGTCGCATCCTGATAGCGCAGTTCGCGATCCGTCTGCATCGCCTTCAAGATCACGTCATCAAAGCGCGGATCGGTGCCGAGTTTCTTGCTCGGCATTGTCCACAGGCCGCGCGGGATTTCACCGGTGAGCATTTGATATAGCATCACGCCCATCGCATACAAATCTGCGCGTCCATCCACGACCGTGCCGGGTGAGAGCGCTTCGGGTGCCACGAAATCAGGCGTACCCATCGCCATGTTGGTCTTCGTCAGACCGCTGAGGCCAGCAGCGCTTTGCTTTGCGAGGCCGAAGTCGGCGACCTTTACCGTGCCCTCCATGTTGATGAGGATGTTTGCCGGTTTGATGTCACGATGGATGATGCCGTTCCGATGCGCGTAAGCCAGCGCATCACCAACGTGCGCGGTGATCGCCAGCGCATAGTCCTGCGGCAGCTTGCCTTGGGAGCGGATCATCTGCGACACGTCGGTGCCGTCGATGAACTCCATGACGATGTAGAACAGCCCGGTCTGCGTCTCGCCGAAGTCGTACACGTTGACAATGCCTGGATGATTCAGCTTCGCCATCGTGCGCGCTTCGTTTTTGAAGCGCTCGGCGAAGTTCGCCTCCAGATCGTCGATCAAATCCCCCGGCAGCACCTTGATGGCCACGGGGCGGTCTAATGACACCTGTACCGCCTGATAAACCGCACCCATGCCACCGCGTCCGAGCAAGGAGACAAACTGATACTGCGGCAGCATCGCCTGCATCTCCTCCAGCGTCGGCGGTTGCCACATACCGGAGGGTTTGGATGCGGAAGATGCGGTGGTGCTCATGGGTGAAAAAAGAAATTCAGCGGCAGACTCGCAATGCGCGTTTGGTTAGAGACTCACTTCGTCACGGTGCAGCCCGGCAGGGCCTTTTGCAGTTTCGCCAAGGCCGCAGCGCTGACCTGGGTCTCGGTCAATTTCAGTTCCTTGAGATTTTTGAGTTTTACGAGTTCTTCGAGCGCGGGATCGGTGATGGGTGCCGGGTTATTGTTCTCCCCGAGAGTTAGGTGCTCCAAGTCAGGCCAGGTGACGACGAGAGCCCCCACATCGGCGTCGTTGATGATGCAGGGACGCCCTCGGAGTTGAAGGGTGCGGATTTTTTTGCATGCTTTGAGCGTCGAGAAATCAGGAGAGGTGACCGCATCAAAACTGAGCGACTCCAGGTCTTTGAGGATGGCGATTTTATCGAGTACTCCTGCCTCTGTTGTTCCCAGCGTGAGCTGGGTGAGACCCTTCAATCCAGCGATGATCTCCATGCCGGTGCTGTCTGGCAGCGGATAGCAGGTCAATGACTTGAGCTTGGTGAGTCTGCGAATGGGTTCGAGGTTGATCACGCTCTGATCCAGAAATCGGCCGCGGAAAGATAGATTGATCATGTCACGGCAGACGGCCAGGCAGCCGAGTTCTGCGTTGGTGGTCTTGTCGCAGTAGATGGTGCCGGTCGTAATGGTGATTTTGCCCGTGGGCAGGGAAGCCACGTCCTTGATGGAACTCGTGCCTACGACGCTGATTTCGGAACCCATGGAGAGCATCCACACGGCCACCTCACGCTCGGACATCTTCGGAGTGGTGGGATCGTCGGCAGTGGCGGCGGGTGGTGGAGCCGCTGTTTTGGCCTGCTCCACCGGCTTCAGCGAAGCCTTGGCATCTCGCAGAGCCTGCACCTGCTTCGCTTCGTCGATTTTGCCCGCTTTGGTGAGTTCGGCGATGTAGGCGTCGAGTGCCTTGAGGTAGAGGGCGAGCAGTGGCGCGGCTTTGGCATCGCGTTCGGCAGTGATTTTGGTCAAAGCGCCGCGGTAGGTGCTGCGCAATGCCTTGAGTGACTCGGGCGTGTCCGCCGCTTCTTCAGCAGGAACGCCGCTGCCTTTTTCAATCGCGGCCTTTTCCGCATCCAACGCGGTGACGTCGGCCAGGCTGCCTTTGGCTTGAGCAGCGACACGCGCACGGGCGATGCCGTTGGCGACGTAGCTTTGATTCAATGCGGCCACGGCGGCGAGAAAGGGCTTCTGCGCGTCGCTGTCGTAACGCGCCTGATAGCCGGCTTCGAGCTGGGCAAGGCGGGGGTCGGCGGGAGCTGTGGGGGTGACCGTAATCATCGGCATCTTGGGTGGAGCACTGTTTCCGACAGCGGTGGGCGGCGGTTGCGGAGCAGCCTCCCTACCTGCCGCGACTGGCCGCAGCTCGGCTTTGTGGAAGATCATGGCGGTGTTGTAGCTGGCTAGACCGATATGCGCCGCGTTGGGCAACGCGAATTCGGTTGAATTCGAAAGGTGCTTGGGATCTCCGGTCCACTTGAGGATTTCTTCACCGTCAATCAGGGCACGCAAAGAACCCCGCCGCACCTCCACCACGCTGCGGTAGCGCTGACCCGCACTCAGCCGCGGCCTCCGCACCAGAGCCTCGGTGCGGGCAGTGTCCTTATTTGCATCTTTCCCGTCCAGGTTGGGTCCTAAGCAGAACGAAGTGGGGCTGCGGCTTCCGCCAATGCCCATTTTCCACATGATTGGACCGGTGGGAAGCGGCAGGATCTGGCCGACTTCCTTGATGCCTTCTTTCAGGGTGAATTCGATCTCGAAGTCATATTGCTCCGGGGCCGGATGATTCAGGCTCAGCAATTGCGCGCCGTTGGTCAGGTTCAACACCAGCCCCTCCGGCTTCATCTCCCACTTGCCCTTCAATGCAACAGGGCCCAAGCTAAAAAGTCT
>JBDNIB010000059.1:0-4713 GCA_041688535.1 Prosthecobacter sp. | reverse complement strand
GCTCGGCTGGCACGGCAAGATCAACTTTCGAGGTGAATGGCACGCGGCTCCAATCATCGAGCGATTTGATGTCCTCTGGCTGAATGCCTTGATCGCGAAAGAGGCGGCGGTAATGCGTGCCAAAAGGCAGCACGCGACGTTTTAGATAATCACGCAGTTGCGTCAGTTGTCGGCTCTGGCAGGCCTCGGGAGTGGTGGCGTTCCAATCGTGTTTATGCGTTTTCATGACAGGCTGGCTCGTGGCTGGACTTGACGGGTTTTTCCAACAGCGCACGGATGGCGGGCAGCGCGCCGAGCGCGGCGTCGCGACCTGCCTGGAGGTAGTGCCCGAAGTGCTCAAAGTCGTGCCAGGTGGAAGTCTTGAAACGTGGATGGATCACGACATCGGCAGCCAGTTCCTCCTTGCTGATGAGACGCAACTGCGCGGACATCAGCGCGCGGCGGAAGGTGTCGAGCACGTTGCCCTCGGCGAGGAGATTGATCTTCTGCCAGAAGGAGCGGAAGATGCGGGCAAAGAGATGCTGGGTGGCCTTGTCGGTGGTGGCAAAGGTACTGTCATTGCGGGCCGCAAAGTCATCCGAAGTCGGCATGACGTTCACGGCGATGACATAATCGAGATGCTGGCGTTCCTTGAGTAGCGTCACCGGCATCGGCTCCGAGGCACCGCCGTCGGTGTAGCGCTTGCCGTCGAGTTCCACCGGCACACAGATGGCCGGAATGGCAGCGCTGGCATGCACCGCTTGAGAAACGACACCGGAATCAAACACCTGCGGAGTGAGCCGTTCCAGATTGGTGGCGACGATGAGCAGCGGCATCCGCATGTCGGCAAACGTGCGCTGGCCGAGGTCGCGTTCGAGATGCTGGCGGATTTTTTCACCCCGGATGAGTCCCTGCGACGGCGGCAGGCTGAAATCGAGCAGTCCACGGAAAGTCTCACGGTCTTTGATCTCACGCGCGCGCTCCTCGAGCTGCGCACCGTTGAGACCGGAAGCCCACAACGCCCCCACATAGGCCCCCATGCTGCATCCCGCCACTGCGGCGATGGGAATGCCCGCCTCCTCCAGCACTTGGATCACTCCCGCGTGTGCCAAGCCGCGCGCCCCACCGCTGGAGAGCACCAGACCGATGCGCGGCACACTGCCCCCGCCTGAGCCGTGCTGAGTGCCATTTTCGGCACGGCTCCATCCTTGAAATGGTGGATTGAGGTTGGTGTTCATAACTTGTTGCGGAACGCTAACAGGTTAGACCCATGAGACACTAAAAAATTGCAATAAAACAGGCTCCGTACAGCAAAGCCGCAGACGTAGAGAAACGCGGTGCAAATGACAGCGCCCCATCACACCACGCTGACCATCGGAATGGGCAGCTTTGCCAGGCTGGATTCGCTGGTCTGGAAGAAGGCTACCTCGCCAGTGCTGACGTCGTACAATGCACCAACGATGGCCAGTTTGCCCTCTTTGACCAGACCGTCGAGCGTGCTGCTGCGCTCGCGGATCTTGCGCATTGTGCGCAGGATGTTGCGGCGGGAGACCTCGTTGGAGAAGGCGAGTTTTTCGCCGGGAAGCCATGAGTTCACCGGCTTGCAGGCATTCAGATCGACGGATTTTTGAATCTCGGTAATGAGGGTGTCGAGGTTGACGCAACCGGTGGCCTCCGCTGCGGTTTTTTTGCTGCAAATGAGATCCACGGCGGCATTCACCGCACCACAGGAGGTGTGCCCCATGACGAGGATCAGCTTAGCCCCCGCCACGGCACAGCCATACTCCATGCTGCCGAGCACCTTATCGCGAGCGATGTTGCCGGCGATGCGGACGCTGAAGATGTCACCCAGGCCAAGGTCAAAGACGAGTTCCGCCGGCGTGCGGGAGTCAATACAACCGAGCACCACCGCCATCGGGAACTGACCGCCCGAAGTGGCATCGACCAGCCGGCCGACATCGCGGGTGAGCTGTCGGCCCTCACGGAAACGTTCATTGCCCTCTTGGAAAATATTCAGCACGCGCTCGGGAGTGAGTGCGCTTTGCACCTCGCGGCTGCTAAAGTCGATGTATTGGGTACTGTCCTCCAGCCGCGCGTAATTGTCTTTGAAGCCGTTCAGACTGAGCTGCACGCCGTGGGCGGGGGCGGTGTTGTTTTGGAAGTCACTGATGAGGTCGAGGATGTCGGCGTCGATGTAGTTCGTGTTGCGTGCGTCAATGAGCACATGGCCGCCACGGGGGACTTCATCCAGGGTTTTTTCCAGCGCCGCACGGCTGAAGAAGCTGACCTGATTCGCCAGCTCGATACGCAGCACGTCACCACTGACATGCTGCTCCATCACCTTGTGCAAAGGGCGGCGCAAGTTGCCGCGCAGGATGAAGCCGATGCTGAAGCAGAGGCCGATGACAATGCCGATGAGAATGTCCGTGAAGACAATGGCGAGGATGGTGATGATGAAGGGGAGGAATTGGTTTTTCCCCTGCGACCACATCTGCTGCACGAGCTTCGGACTGGCGAGTTTCACGCCGACCATGATCAAAATGGCCGCTAGGGCTGCCAGCGGGATTTCATTTAGCCAGCCTGGAATCAGCAGCACACAGATGAGGAGCAGCAAGCCGTGAAAAATGGCGCTGAGCTTGGTTTTTCCGCCCGCATTGACGTTCGCGCTGCTGCGAATGATGACACTAGTCATGGGGATGCCGCCGATGAGGCCCGCCGTGAGATTCCCGATGCCCTGTGCCATCAGTTCGCGATTGGCGGGGCTGCTGCGCTGCTGCGGGTCGATTTTGTCCACGGCCTGGAGGCAGAGAAGCGTCTCTAAACTGGCGACGATGGCGATGGTGGCGGCGGCCACATACACATCAGGATTCGACCAAGCGGAAAAGTTCGGGAACTGTAAAAAGCTGGTAAACGCGCTCAAAGTCTCTGCCACGGGCACCTGCACGAGGTGGGATGAACTGATCGCCCATGAGCTGCCCATTTTCTTCAGGAGCAAATTCACGCACACCCCGACCACCACTACGGCGAGCGGCCCCGGCCGTCCGATTTTTTTCAGCACCTTGATCCGGTCCCAAAAAACCAACAGCAGGATGCCGATCAGGCCGACCAGGGCAGCGCCGGGCTGGATGTCGAAAACCGTGTCGAGCAGCTCCGTGAAGGTGTTTTTATGGTCGGGCTGGAAGAAGCTCATCTCCCCTTCCGCGTCGGCGTCATGCCCGAGGACGTGGGGGATCTGTTTGAGGACAATGATGACGCCGATGGCTGCCAGCAGGCCCTTGATCACGCTGGACGGGAAGAACGAGGCGATGAATCCCGCACGACAGATGCCCAACACGATCTGGATCACTCCGGCGAACATCAGAGCGAGCAGGAAGGTGTCGAAGGTTCCCAGTTTGCCGATCTGCGCCGCCACCACGGCGGTCAAACCCGCAGCAGGCCCGGAAACGCTGGTGTGTGATCCACTCAACAGACCGACGAGCACTCCGCCAATGATCCCAGATAAAATGCCAGAAAACAGCGGTGCGTTTGATGCCAGGGCAATCCCGAGGCACAGCGGTAACGCGACCAGGAAAACGACAATACTGGCGGTGATGTCTTTCGGGAAAGTAGATGGCGTAGTGGCAGCAGACATAGGAAAAATGGCGCACCACAGGATGGCGACACGCAAAGAGTAATCATACACATTTTTCCCTAAAAATCCACTTTTCCTTGAAAAGATAGCGGCTGGAATCACCACGCCTGCGGTGCGGTCAAAACTTTTCCGGTCGCAGCACCCGCACCTCGCTTTCATACGCGATCATGGCGTAAGACGGGAACACCTCACGTTGCAGCCGCTCCAACGCCGCCTCCGCCACGGCTGGCTTCACGATCACCTCGATCTGCACATTGCCAGCTTCCATGATGTCCGCAGTGCGCTCCCCCTGATTGCCGCTGCCCCGCACAGCGAAGGCGGTATGCCCGTGGGCACCGCACTCGCGGAGCAGATTCACCACGATCTCTTCGAGCACGGCCTCGCAAATAATCGTCACTAGTTTCAGCGGATGCAGAGTCATGGTGGTTGGGTCAGGGTTGGAGGCGTTTCGCCAGTTCATAGAACAACGGCACACCGACGGTGATGTTGAAGGGAAAAGTGATCGCCAGTGCGGCGGTGAGCGAGTAAGTCGGATTCGCCTCAGGCAAAGATAGACGCACCGCCGCCGGTGCGGCGATGTAGCTCGCACTGCCAGCCAGCACGCCGAGCAGCATGCTGCCGCCCACGCTCAGGCCCACCCAGGTTCCCAGTAACACGCCGAGGCTGCCATGCAGGATGGGGGCCGTGATGCCGAAGAGCAGGAGGAAGCCGCCCACCTTTTTGAGGTCGCCGAGCCTCCGCCCCGCCACCATGCCCATTTCGAGAAGGAAGAGCGCCAGCACTCCCTGAAACGGCGTGACGAAAAAGCCCTCCACCGAGGCCATGCCACGCTTCCCGCACAGCGCACCGATGATCATCGCACCGATCAAAAGCAGCACGCCCTTGCCCAGCACGGCATCCCGCAGCGCATGACGCACGCCTGCATCTGCGAATGAGAATTTCCCACCCAGCGCACCTTTGCCCAGCATCACACCCACGACGATCGCCGGCGACTCCATCACGGCCAGGAAGGCTGAGGCGTAGCTCTCATAGGGCTGGTTGATGCTCTTGAGGAAGTTCGTCGCGGCGATGAACGTCACCGCACTCACGCTGCCATAGTGCGC
>JBDNIB010000563.1:0-11852 GCA_041688535.1 Prosthecobacter sp. | reverse complement strand
TCTGGCGCTGGTGCGCAGGGTGAAGCGTGGTGAGAGGCGGTATTCCACTAGGGCCATGATGTCGAGCAGGGTGTAGTTCTGTTCCGGGGAGGTGTTTTCCGAGGAAGCGAGGATGCGCTCGTCATGGTTCACCCGCAGCAGGGAGCGGGAGACCGCGTTTACCCGGCCGATCTCGCCCAGGAAATGCTCGGCGTAGTCGTCCGTGTCATCATTCAGCCGATAGTAGAAGGTGGGCACCCACAACAGGCTGGCATAGTATTCCGACTGGCGGGAGGTCGGGCTGCTGATCCAGCCCTGCGGATCGCCCAGATCGAGTTTGATGATCGGTGAAAACTCAAAAATCGTCTGGTCCTGTTTGCGGCTGTTGAGGGCGAAATCCACATTGTCCGTGAAAAATAACGTCGATTGCAGGCCGAGCGCGAGTTGCGCGGTGACATCGCCTGACAGACCCCAGGTATAGGGCTGCATGCCGGCGGCGGAGGCTACGCCTTGCCAGCGGCGGAGCTCCGTGGTCAGATCGGCGTCAGGATTCGCCGCCTGTCTGGAGGAGCGAGAGCGTGTGACGGCTACCGCCTCGCCACTGGGCGGTGGGAGCAGCATCGAAGGTTCGGTCATCCACTGGTCGTTTGGCAGCGGCAACAAAACGACCGGAGGCGGCACTGATTTTTTGACCGGATCGACCGCTTTGACCGCCGTGCTGGTCAGCCCAACGGTGACCAGACTGATGATGAGCAGTAATGCGGCACGAAATTCCACATTTCATTAAAAAGGAGATCAGCGGAAAGCGTCAAGGCTTTTCACGATTCTTTGTATTGACACTTCGGGGCCAATCCGGTAACCACGAGCCATGAAGCTTACGCTGTCGTCCTGTATTCCGTGTCTCGGACTTTGTTTGTTGTTCACTTCATGTGCGGTCAACCATGGTGCCAACTTGTCGGCACCACCACCGCCGCCAGCCGTTTCCAGCCATTACAACATCCAGCCTGGGGATCTGCTGAGCATCAGCTTTGCCGGGGAACCCGACCTCGCCCAGCAAGTGCGGGTGGACTGGAACGGCATGGTCAATGTGCCGACGCTCTCTTCCGCGGGCAATGCGGAGATCAGGGCTGCTGGCTCAAGCCCCTCCGCGCTCGCCGCGCGGCTCAGCTCCTATGCCGTGGACAATAAAATTTTGGTCAAAGCGCGGGCGCAGGTGCAGGTGATCGAATACGTCAGCCTTGCCTATTCCGTGCTCGGCCAGGTCGCGCAGCCAGGACGCTACAACTTCCCGCGTGGTGTGCAGCCACGTCTCACGCTGGAGGAGGCCGTGGCCTTGGCGGGCGGTTATACGCGCCTCGCGCGCCAGTCACGCGTGCTGCTGAAGCGCGGCAGCCAGGTGTATGCGGTCGATTTGCAGAAGCATGCCACGCAGCCCGGCCAGCCGCCGGTCATCGTCATTCCTGGGGATGTCATCACAGTGTCGGAACGCATGTTTTAATTTGCCGCGATGTCTGTCATGAGCGCCGCCGAACCTAGAGCCAGCTTCGTCAGTCTGCTGGATTCTGAGCTGCGGCAGCAGCAGGTCTCGCCCGAGATTCGCGAATACAAAGCCGGTGAGATCATTTTTGAGGAAGGTGATCCGGGTGACGGCCTCTACGCCATCCTCGACGGCCTGGTGCGCATCTCCGCCTTCGTCAGCCAGTCGAATAAACATGCGCTGCGCGAGTTCGCCACCGGCGACTTCTTTGGCGAGATGGCCATCATCAACAACGCGCTGCGTTCCGCCTCCGCCACAGCGCAGCAGGACTCGCGGCTGCTGTTTGTCTCCCGCGATCAAGTCACGGATCTCATGGAAAGCTCGCCGCCGCTCGTCTTCGCGCTGCTGCACGCCTTCAGCCATCGCATGCGTGAAACGAACAGTCATTTCGTCCAGGAGATGCTCGAGGCCGAGCGCCTCTCGCTCATGGGCCGCTTCGCACGCTCCATCGTGCATGATTTGAAAAATCCGCTCAGCGTCATCGTCCTGGCGGGCGATGCCGCCGCCTCCGAGCGCGCCAGCCCGGAACTGCGGCAAAAAGCGAAAAAACGCATCCAGCAGCAGGTGGAGCGTCTCACCCACATGCTCAACGAGCTGCTGCGCGTCAGCGAGGGTTCCACCCAGCATGCGCTGGAGCCGGTGAACTTCGCCACCTACTTCGCCGAGGTGATCGACCAGACTCGGGATGAGTTGGAAAACAAAAAAGTCGTCGTTGAGGTGCAGACGGAGGTGCCCTCGTTGGTCATGCCGCTCAACGTTCGCCGCCTCGACCACGTCTTCTTCAATCTCTTCAACAATGCCGCCGATTTCATGCCTGATGGCGGGCGCATCATGGTCCGCTTGCAGCAGACATCGCGTGAAATCATCGCTGAGGTCGAAGACACCGGACGCGGTTTCATACCCGGTATCGTGGACAAGCTCTTCACGCCCTTTTTCACCGACGGCAAGCCCACCGGCACCGGCCTCGGCCTCTCCATCTGCAAAAACATTGTCGAGGATCACGGCGGTCGCATCTGGCCGAAGGAAGTGGCCGGATGCGGCGGTGTGTTTTGCTTCACGCTGCCGCTCAAATCGGCGGCAACGTGAGCGGTCGGCGGATTACTTGTTCAGACGCAGCTTGAGCGTGCCGTTGTGGATCTCCAGCGACTGGATGCCAGCGAGGAATTTTTGCAGCGCGGGATCGCTTTCGACGTTGTCGGCGATGAGGTCGGTGCCCTTGATGTCGCCGATCAAACTGTTCGGCAGGGAAATGCCGCCGAGGCTCAGGTCATCCAGTTGCAGCGCTAGCTTGTGCTCAGGTGTCAGGCTGGTGCCAAAAGTGAAGCGCATGCGGATTTTCTTGCTGGGGAGCAGCGGGAAATCATCGGGGGCGGTGATGATGATGGCGGCGGAGATATTGCCCTCGCCGAATTTGACCTGCACGCTTTCGCCGAGCTGCTGCTGCGCCAGATAGGCGTTCACCTCGCGCTCGGTGATGACCAGGGTGCGGCTGGGATCGTCGGCTGGCACGGCCGCCGGGTTGTTGAGCGCCTCCAGCTTGCTGTCGAACTCGGCCTGCTCCTTCACGGTGAGACTCACCGGCGTCATGGCGGACGGATACAGCGTGTGCTTGACCCAGAAGGCAGTGGTGGCGGCGGCGATGCCCGCGCAGCCAAGAATGACGGCGAGGGTGATGAGAACGACTTTCTTCGTGGAACGCGCCCGTGGTGTGGCGGGCGCTGCGGATTCAGGGATGGTTTGCATGGCGGTGTGGTTGGATGGTTTCGCCGCGATTGTATTCATTTTTGCGGGGAATCACCATCTACATGTTTGGCGGGAAATTGTAAGGCATTGACTCCTGCCCCGGCTCTTGGGAACATCACGATTAACCATGAAATACATCCTCGCACTCGATCAGGGCACCACCAGCTCACGCGCCATCTTGTTCAATCACGACGGTGGCATCGTGGCGGTGGCGCAGAAGGAGTTTCGGCAGATTTTTCCCAAACCCGGTTGGGTGGAGCATGATGCGCAGGAAATTTGGGCCACGCAGGCCGGCGTGGCCGCCGAGGTGTTGCACAAAGCACACGCTAAAGCCTCGGATGTGGCTGCCATCGGCATCACGAACCAACGCGAGACCGCCGTGGTGTGGGATCGCAAGACCGGCAAGCCGCTTTGCAATGCTATCGTCTGGCAGGACCGCCGCACGGCCGGCATCTGCGACAAGCTGCGTGCCAAAAAGCTCGATAAGGTCATCCAGCGCAAGACTGGCCTCGTCATTGATGCCTACTTCTCCGCCACCAAGGTGCAGTGGATGCTGGAAAACGTGAAGGGCCTCAAAGCCCGCGCTGCGAAGGGCGAACTCGCCTTTGGCACCATTGACTCCTGGCTGCTGTGGAATCTCACCGACGGGAAGGTGCATGCCACCGACGCCACCAACGCCTCGCGCACCATGCTCTACGACATCCGCAAAGGTGCGTGGGATGACGAGCTGCTGAAAATCTTCGGCGTCCCGCGCTCCATGCTGCCGGAGGTGAAGGATTCCAGTGGTGTGTTTGGAGAGACCACAATGCTCGGCGGCTCGATTCCCATCGCTGGTATCGCGGGCGATCAGCAGTCGGCCCTGTTCGGCCAGATCTGCACGAAACCCGGCATGGTGAAGAACACCTATGGCACCGGCTGCTTCATGCTGATGAACACCGGCACCAAGCCCATTACCTCCAAAAACAAACTGCTCACCACCATCGCCTGGCGCATCGACGGGCGCACCGAATACGCGCTGGAAGGCAGCGTGTTCATCGCGGGCGCGGCGATACAGTGGCTTCGCGATGGCTTGGGCATCATCAAAAACTCCGCTGATGTCGAGGCGCTCGCCGCGAGCGTTGCGGACACAGGCGGCGTGTATCTCGTGCCTGCGTTCGCGGGTCTCGGCGCTCCGCATTGGGACGCGTATGCGCGCGGCACGCTCGTCGGCATGACACGCGGCACCACGGCGGCGCACATCGCGCGTGCGGCGCTGGAAGGCATCGCCTTGCAGGTCATGGACATCCTCACCGCCATGCAGGCCGATGCGGGCATCAAGCTCAAGGAACTGCGCGTCGATGGTGGCGCGAGCGTGAACAACCTGCTCATGCAGATGCAGTGTGATCTCCTCGGCGTGCCTGTCGTTCGCCCAAAGGTGAATGAAACCACCGCGCTCGGTGCGGCTTGCCTCGCGGGCCTCGCCGTGGGCTATTGGAAAAATCTCACCGACATCGCGAAGCACTGGCAGGTGGACCGCAAATTCAAACCCGCCATGAAAGCCGCCGCGCGTGCCAAGATCACGCATGGCTGGAACCGTGCGCTGGGCCGTGCGAAGGCGTGGGAGTTGAAGCAGCAGGATTAATGTGGCAGACTCATCCCAGAAGCCATGAGCGCCCTGCTTTCCATCCCCAAGATCAAAAACCAGACGGTCTTTAACATCGACCGCTGGGAGGAGATCGGGCGTGACCCGCTGGTGCGCAACTGGCCGGGGAAAGTGGAAACCGACCGCTACGGAAATCCGATTATGATGTGCTACGCCGAATTTTCCCACGGAGGCAAGCAAGTTGATCTTGTCGAACTGCTCCGCAAATACGCTCCCGCTGGCAAAATCACGGTCGAATCCCCCATCTCGACCAGCGAGGGCATCAAGGTTGCGGACGTAGCCTGGGTGTCGAAAAAACGGCTGGTTCAAGTCGGCGGACGTGTGGCGCTCAAAGGTGCTCCAGACATCTGTGTGGGAGTCATTTCGCCAGGCAACAAACGCGGTGAGATCGAGGAGAAACGCCGCCTCTATTTTGAAGCAGGCGCGAAGGAAGGGTGGGTGTGCGACCGCCGCGGGCGGCTTTCATTCTTCCTCAAAGACGACCCGGAAACGGCCACCGCTTCGTTGCTCTGCCCGAAAGTGCCTCGTTCCGTGAGCGCCGACTGACCATGCGACACACCGCGTGGATCAATCCGCCCTGCCCGCTCTTGCCGGAGGTGCATCGTCATTACGATCACACGGATGTCGAGGCGTTGAACCACGAACGCGGGCCGCTGTTTTATGAAACCGCGCTGCATTACGCGCAGAGCCTCTGGCGCGAGGGTTTTCCAGCCAAGAGCATCCTCATCCTCAACCGCGCGCTTTCGTTGCCGCTACGGGCCGATGAACCCATCCTCGCGCAATGGCCGCTGCCGTATCTGGCGCTCGTGTGGATCATGCAGCAGCGGGTTGAAGGCCAGTTTATCGGCAATCCGCTGCGGCACTGGCAGCATCTGGCCACGCGCATGGTGGAGCCGAACAAGGAACTGCGCGTCTGGCGTGCCTGGGCCTGCTGGTATTTGGCCAAGACGATCCTGCCAGAGGCTGAGTTCCCTGCGGATCATCAACAAATCCGCGAAGAAGGCATCGTCGAGCCGACGCAGGATCAAATTGCTTCACATCTGCATCGTCTCTCGCCGTCGCGAGATGAGGACACTTGGCGGCATGCCTTGAGCACGCTACAGCCTCGGCGAGAACCGCTCGCCGCGCGCATCCGCCGCATCGGCGCGGATGAGTTGAACGTGGTGCAGCGTCTTGGGCATGAGATCTGGCATGCGTATTATCCCGGCATCATCAGTGAGGAGCAGATCCGCTACATGCTCGCCGTCTGGTACCAGCCCAGCAACATGGCGCATGAGATGCAGGCGCGGGATGTGTGGTACGCGCTCGTCGAGACCGCCGAGCCGAAGCCCGTCGGTTACATCTCGTTTGAGAAGCTCGCCTTCGAGCCCGTGCTCTTCATCAACAAGCTCTACCTCCTGCCCGAGGTCCACGGCCACGGCCTCGGGGCCATCACCCTGCGCTGGACTGAAGATCGCGCCCGCGAGCTGCGCTGCAAAGCCGTGCGCCTCCGCGTGAACAAACGCAACGCCCCTGCCATCCGCGCCTACCTCCGCGCCGGCTTTCGCTTCACCGAAGACATCATCAGCGACATCGGCAGCGGGTTTGTGATGGATGATTTTGTGATGGAGAAGGCGGTGTGAAGCCTTGAAAGCAAAGGAAGGCATCCCGCTTGAATCATTACCGCGCAGCTTCACAGTGTTCATGTCATGAAACTAATTCACGCGATCATCTTAGCATTGGCTGCAACGTCGTCGATTTTGGCACAGTCGCCATACGAGCGTGAACGCGTGTTGCTCAAAGAGCAGCGTGATAAATCTACGGCGACAGCTTTGGAACCAATAAATCGTCGTTACAAAGCAGCAGTTGAGCAACTTGTGAGTCGTGCGACGCAAGCAAAGGATTTGGAGGCTGCTGAATGGCAGACTGGGAAGAACGATGCTTATCCAGTTTCTGCGCTGAAAGTCATCAAATGATCGGCATTTGAGATTTCTGCCGAGCTGCCCGGTTTTAACCAGACACTCACCATGTCTCATGACCTGCCTGTGCAGATGTGTCCCTTCAATCCAGCCAGTTCTCGACGCGGAGGCCGGGAACTTTCGTGAAGTCCTGGAGATTGCGGGTGAGCAATGTGGCGTCGTGAGCGAGCGCGATGCTGGCGATTTTCATATCCGAGGTGCTCATCCGCAGGCGCTTTTTGCGCAGGGATTCACAAGCGGCGAGAGCGTCCTGATCCCACTCCAGAATGTCCCACTGGCCGAACATTTCAGCAAACATGGCCTGCGATCAGCTCGCTTTGCGCCATTGGGTGCCAAGTTTCATGGCTTTGTCGTAAAGCGGGTCGTCCTTGGCCCAGCCCGCCAGTTCCAGCCAGCCACGGCGGTCTTTGCGAACCGCTGCCAGGTTCGATGCGGTGGTGCGTTTTGCTTTGGCCGCAGGCGACTGTTTGAGCGTATATCTCAATCATTAATCCAGGTCGCGAGACGCGTGCGCTCCTGTTGACACCTGCGCTCACGCATTCCATCTCACGCGGTGATTCCACTCGACCTGTCCCTCGCTGAAGTTCCTGGCCTGCCTGTGCCTGCGGCACGGCTGTTGGCGAAGGAGGGCGTCAAAACTGTGGCGGATGTGGTGTGGCATCTGCCGTTTCGGCATGAGGACCGGCGGCAGATGCAGGCGCTGGCGTTTCAGGCGGGGCTGCTGCCGTCGTGTCATCAGGTGTTGATCACGAAGACGGGGAACAAGTTCTTTGGCGGACGTTCGGGGGTGTTTGAGGCGGTGGTGCGGCATGCGACGGGACTGCTGGGACAGCAGCTCACGCTGAAGTGGTGGAACATGCCGTTCATGAGTCGGGTGCTGGCCGAGGGGCAGGAACTGATCGTCTATGGGGTGATCAAGGACACGAAGGGTCGGCTGAGCATGTCGCACCCGGAGTATGAGATCGTCAAAGGCGGTGCGGATGATGATGCGGAGCAGATTCACACCGGGCGCATCACGCCGATCTACCGGCTGAAAGGGGCGATGACGCAGAAGGCGCTGCGCGTGGCGGCCTGGCATGTGCTGCGGGCGCTGCCGGAGTCGTTCAGCGAGGATCTGCTGCCGACGCCGAGCGCGGAAGGGGAATTCGCGGGACTGACGCGGTCCAAGGCGCTGCGTGAGGTGCATTTTCCCGCGAGTATGGAATCGCTGGAGCAGGCGAAGCGCTACCTCGCGCTGGAGGAGTTTTACGGTTACCAGCTCCGCGTGGCAAGGCGGAAGCGGCGGGTGATCGAATCGGGCGGGCGCAAGCAGGCGGGCACGGGCGAACTGCTGCGGGATTTTTTCAACGAGCTGCCGTTTCAGCTCACGACGGCGCAGCAGCGCTGTTTGGATGAGATTCATCGCGACATGGCCTCGGGCAATCCGATGAACCGCCTGCTGCATGGCGATGTGGGCAGCGGCAAGACGGTGGTGGCGTTTGCAGCGATGCTGCGCGCGGTTGAATCGGGTCGGCAGGCGGTGCTGATGGCACCGACGCAGATTCTGGCGGAGCAGCATGTGCGCAGTGCGCGGAAGTGGCTGGAGCCGCTGGGCCTGCGCGTGGCGTTGCGCACGGGTTCGAAGCGCGAGGATGGCGATGATTTGGAATTGATGTGCGGAAAAAAAAGTTCAGGGAAACCGGAAATCGTGATCGGCACACATGCGTTGCTGCATGATGCGGAGCTGATGCACAACACGGGGATCGTGGTCATTGACGAGCAGCACAAGTTTGGCGTGGCGCAGCGGGCGAAGCTGATCCGCAAGGGCGACACGCCGGATGTGTTGGTGATGACGGCCACACCGATCCCGCGCACGCTGACGCTGACGATTTATGGCGATCTGGAAGTCTCGACGATCGACCAGAAGCCACGCGACGGGGTGAAGATCGTGACGAAGGTGCGGCCGAAGACGAAGCAGAAGGAGGCAGCGAAGTTTTTGCGCGAGCAGATCGAGGAAGGACGGCAGGGCTACATCGTGTATGCGTTGATTGATGAATCGGAGAAGCTCGAAGCCGGTGCGGCGACGAAGGGACACGAGGAATGGTCGAAGATGCTCGCGCCGTGCGAGGTGGGCCTGCTGCATGGCCGGATGAGCGCGGAGGAGAAGGAGGATGTGATGAAACGCTTCCGTGCGGGCAAGCTGGATGCGCTGGTTGCGACGACGGTGATCGAGGTGGGCATCGACGTGCCAAATGCGACGGTGATGTTCATTCATGATGCGGCTCGTTTCGGCCTCGCGCAGTTGCATCAGTTGCGCGGGCGCATCGGTCGCGGGGCGCACACGAGCTACTGTGTGCTGTTTGTGGATGACAAGGACGACGAGAACCGCCAGCGGCTGGCGATCATGGAAGAGACGAGTGACGGCTTTCAAATCGCCGAGGAAGACCTGCGGCGGCGTGGTCCGGGCGATGTGCTGGGCCATGCGCAGAGCGGGCAGGCACCGCTGCTGTTTGGCGAACTGCTGGCAGACACGCGGTTGGTGCGGCTGGCGCGGCAGCTTGCGGAGCGAACGCTGGATGAAGACCCGCAGTTGCAGCGTCCGGCCTTGGCGGCGTTCCGGGATGAGCCGATGGTGGCCGAAAAGGCGCAGGGAATGATGCAGTGACGCGGCTTGACGGCGGAGGTGTTTGCCCGGTCAGTACTTATTGCCATGCAGCCGACTATTCCCATGCCCTCCTCCGACGCCCCGCAGCGGCGGCGCAGGCACCGGCGTCCGCGTGTCGGGAGGGCCGTGCGCCGTACCTTGATCCTGCTGGTGCTGTTGGCGTTGGTGGGCGTGGTCCTGTGGATCATGCGGGAGTTTCCCCGCCGTGAGGTGAGCTTCGCGCAACGCGAAGCGCCTGCCGTAGCGGCGCGCAGTCTCGATCCGGTGACAAAAGCGCTGCCACTGGTCGCTGTGACGACACGGCCGAACGAGGGGATGGACATGGCGGCCAAATTGGCACCGCTCCCGCTGCAGGTGGAGCCGCCGCAGCAGGCGCAGGATATCCAGGCGCTCAAGGAATGGCCGCGTGAGGTGGCGCTGGCCGGCACGCCGGAGGTGACGATCGTTTCACAGGATACGCAGGCGGGCGAGTTCATCTACCGCACGCCGCATTTCGAGTATTCCTGTGACGCGCCGCTCGGTCCTGATGTGGTGCGGCACTTTGCGCGTGCGTTTGAGGCGACGTATCTGCTGAACTGCCTGCTGCCGCTTGATTTGAAACCAGCGCCGGAACCGCTGCGGAAACTGTTTCAGGCGCGCATCCTGAGCAATGACGCGGCCTTTGCCGCCGCCGGGGCACCGCCGGGCAGCGGGGGTTTTTACAGCCGGGGGGACAAGCGCATCTATGTGCCCGCCTCAAGCCTGGGGGTGAAACTGGTGGGTGGCCGGGTGATGCTGGATCAATCGGTCGAGAGCAATGACACGCTGATCCATGAGATCACGCATCAGATGATGAGCCGCTGGCTGCCGCTGCTGCCGGTGTGGCTGACGGAAGGCGCCGCCGAGTATGCGGGCGCGGCGGACTTTGTGCATGGGCGTTTTTTCCTCGGTCAGATGCAGGACCGGCTGAAACAACGGCTGCGCGGCCGGGGCGCACGGCAGATGGGCACCTCCGTGCGGTTTGCGATGCTGAAGGTGGGAGAACTGTTGGCGCTGGACGGCCCCACCTGGGCGGCGGGCATGACCACGGCGGCGGCGAATGAAAACTACGCCTCAGCGCTGCTGCTGACGTTTTACCTCTATCACCTGGATCGTGCGGCGGATGCGGCGGGGATGATCGCCTGCCTGCGGGCGGTGGAGCAGGGCCTGCCACATGAGCAGGCGGTGCGGGATTTCATTTTGGCTGGCCGCAGGCCGGATGATTTCGAACGTGAGATGGGCCTCGCGTTTGCGGGCATCGGGGTGGAGCTGCAATTCACCCGGCGTGGAGGTGAGGTGTTCAAACCCTGATGAAATCTGGGGAGATTCTTTTTGCCCCGTCGCTGATTTGATCTTACGGCCTGATGATCCTGCATGAAAACCTCCTGGCCCATCCGTCTCATTCGTGCGCTGTTCTTTGCGCTCTCCGTTTTCATTGGCATGGCGATGGCGTTGGGGCTGCAGCAGGATGCCTGGGTCGGCGCGGTGAGCGGTGCGGTGTTCATGGGCGTGCTGCTGGTTCTGGACATCCTGTTTGTGCGTTTCACGCTGCGTGATTTCTCCCATGCCACCCTCGGCTTGGCGGTGGGCCTGTTCTGCGCCTGGTTGATCACCCGCGTCGGTGTGTTCCAGCTCTCTTACTTCCAGAATCATGCGGATGGGGAGACACTGCAAAACATCGTGGAGATCTGCATCTACGGCACGCTGGCGTTTTTTGGCATCACCTTTGCGCTGCGCAGTGACCGCGACCAGTTCGCCTTCCTGATTCCCTATGTGCGCTTTCGCCGTGATGGCTCCGAGGGTGAGCCGATGCTGCTGGACACCAATGCGATCATCGACGGGCGGCTGCCGGGCGTCATCGCCTCGGGTTTTCTCAGCGGCACCGTGGTGGTGCCACGCTTCGTGCTGGATGAACTTCAGGGCTTGTCGGATGCGGCGGCATCCACGCAGGCGCTGCGGGGCAAGCGCGGTCTGGCGATGATGGAAAAACTGCGCGCCCTGCCGGGCATGAACATTTCCATTCATGAGGATGGTGCGGGGACACCTGATGCACTGGGGGATTCGCGGCTGGTGACGCTGGCGCGTGAGCTGAATGCCCGGCTGCTCACGAATGACGACAACCTCGCCAAGGTGGCCCGATTGCGCGGTATCGTGGTGCTCAGTTTCCGCGAGCTGGCCACCGCCCTGAACCCCGAGCTCAGCGTGGGCGATGAACTGAGCCTGACCCTGACGAAGCCGGGCAAGGACAAGCATCAAGCCGTGGGCTACCTGCCGGACGGCACGATGATCGTGGCAAACAACGCCGCCGCGCAAATCGGCCAGACGGTGGAC
>JBDNIB010000562.1:0-10216 GCA_041688535.1 Prosthecobacter sp. | reverse complement strand
AGCCAGTGCCACATGCGGCGGCGTGGGTCGGTGGCATGCACGCCGCAGACGACCGGGATCTCTTTGACGATGGGCAGCACCTCATACTCGCCAATCTCCATGGCGATGGCGTTGGCATCGCCATAGGCCATGAGGCCGCAGGTCGAGCCGTGGCCCATCATGCGGAAGCGGCCGCTGTTATAGATGATGATCAGGTCCGCGCCGCCTTTCTCGATGAACTTCGCGCTGATGCCCGTGCCCGCGCCTGCGGCGATGATCGGCTCGCCCTTCGCCAGCGTGGCTTTGAGACGATCGACGACTTCCTGCTTTGAGTAGGGATTTCCGATTCCGGTCCAGGGATTGGGCATGGTGAGGTGAGGTTGACGGTTGTTGACAATGGTTGACGGTGGTTCTGAAACAACGGTCAACAACTGCAAACAACCGCAAACCGCCCCACATGCACGCTCAAACTGCCATCCAGGAGCTATCCGAAACGCACACGCACGGGCCGGACACGCAGTACCGCGTGGTGCGTGGTGCGGAGGGCGACAGCCGGGCCTGGCTGCGCGGTGCGCCGGTGTGCGGCACGCTGGGCACGCATCGCATCGCGCATGCAGGCGTGATGACGGCGCGTGCGCCCTACCGCATCGTGCGCATGCATCAGGGCGGCTTGTACTTTCTCGCCTGCCTGGAAGGGGAAGGAAGCGTGCTGGTGGATGGTGCGTGGAAGAAATGCAGCGCGGGCATGGCCGTGGCGCTGCCGCCGTTCATGGTGAACGCGTTCCATGCCGTGCCGGGCAAGGTCTGGCGCTGCTGCTGGGTGCGCTACGAGCAGCAACCTGGGCAAACGCCGATCCTGAGCAGCAGCTCGCCGCTGATGGCACCGTTTGTTGGCACGGCGCTGTGGAACGCCATCGACGGACTCATCGAGGAGGCGGGCCATGAGGCCAAGCCGGCCGCCATGTTTCATTGGGTCGAGCTGATCCAGCATTACATTGAGCGTTTCGCGCAGCCCTGGCAGGTGGATGACCGTCTGCACCGCATCTGGGAACGCGTCGCCGCGAATGTCGGCCATGACTGGACGCTCGACGAGCTGGCGCATCAGGCACATGTCAGCACCGAGCACCTGCGTCGCCTCTGCCGCCGTGCGCTGGGCCGCACGCCCATGCATCACGTCACTTGGCTGCGCATGCGCAAAGCCGCCGAGTTACTTTCTACCACGAATTTGAAGATCGAGACCATCTCCCATGAGATCGGCTACCAGAACCCCTTTGTTTTCAGCAACACCTTCAAAAAATGGATCGGCTGGCGACCCAGCGAGCACCGCAGCCGCATGGGCGGGTGAGGAGCGCGAGTATGTCGAAAATTACTCGCCTGACCTTCGCACCACCGTGACCAGACGAGCTGAAATGGCGAGTAGGTTAAAGCCATACTCGAGCTCCGCATTCTTCACTTCTGCTGCGCACAGCGTCTCCGACAACCGATTGACAACCACGGGATGATAATGAAGCAGGCAGCATAATAGAGATGGATCCAGGGCCACAGCAAGTTGCTCTTCATCCGCATCAATAGCGAAGGTGACGCAAAGGAATGCAGGGGATCAAGATGATACTCGTCTTGCATAACTTGATCTCTCTCATTCATGGATGGAAACAGCCGCAAAACGCCGGAGTTCCGGTCTGCGATGAACCATCCCTTCGGAGAATTCCCGATGATCGCGGCCCCCGACAGGCCGTAGTCCGTGATCCCACTCAATTGCCAACCTCGCCTCGTCTGAAAGTCTTGAAATGCTTTCGTCCATTCATCGCGACTCATCCCCTCGGCTAATTCTTCAGACCATTTTACTGACGTGTTCGAATAACCCAAATACATCGGAGCATCAGGCCAGGAGGCCCCGATAGTGAAATGCTCGTCCACTTTGATATGGGGATCACGATGCAAACAGGCGTCGAACATGAAAACCGGAAATATCCAGCAGAGCATTCTGCCCAAGATGCTCCGAATCGTTTTCATATTTCTGCAACGTTACAGTGATCAACTCTGCCGCGCCCGAATGTCCAGCAACTGCTTCATCACATGGTTGATCTTCCCGCTCCACTCGGCGGTGCCGAAGGCGTCGTGGAGGGTGCGGTAGAGCGCGTACAGCTCGGCATAGACGGCCTGGTTTTCGGGGATCGGATAATAGACCTTCTCGCGGGTGGCGGTGACTTTGGCCTGGAGATCGCCCAACTCCCCCGCACCGGCGGCAACCGCACCGAAGATGGCGGCACCGAGGGCGCAGGTCTGCTCGCTTTGACTGACTTTCATCGGCTTGCCGATGATGTCGGCGTAACACTGCATCAATGTGGCGTTCTTGATCGAGAGGCCGCCGGTGTTGATGACCTCCTCGATCTTCACGCCGTATTCTTCGACGCGCTTGATGATGGTCAGCGCGCCGAAGGCGGTGGCCTCGATGTAGGCGCGGTAAATCTCATGCGCCTCCGTGTGCAGCGTCTGCCCGAGCAGCAGACCGGTGAGGCGCACATCGACGAGGATAGTGCGGTTGCCGTTGTTCCAATCGAGAGCCAGCAGGCCGGTGAAGCCGGGTTTCTTGCCCGCCATGGCCTTCTCCATGTTCACGAACTTCTCGCCTACCGTTGCGCCGTAGCTATCGGGTACGAGGTGATTGACGAACCAGAGGAAGATGTCGCCCACGGCGCTCTGGCCAGCCTCAATGCCGTAGTAGCCGGGTAGCACGCTGCCATTCACGATGCCGCATACGCCGGGAACGTCCGCTAGCGGCTTGCTAGTGGGCGCAATCATGAGATCGCAGGTGCTGGTGCCGAGAATTTTCACCAAGGTGCCCTCTTTGATGCCTGCACCGACCGCGCCGGTGTGCGCATCGAACGCGCCGACGCACACGGCGGTGCCTTCACTGAGTCCGAGACGCTGTGCCCACTCGGCGCAAAGACCACCGGCCTTCGTGTCGGCGGTGTGGGCCTCGGAATAGAGCCGGTCGCGCAAATCGGCGAGTTTCGGTTCCAGCTTGGCGAGAAACTCTTTGTCCGGCAGGCCGCCCCATTCGGTGCTGAACATCGCCTTGTGGCCTGCGGCACAAACGCTGCGCTTCAACGTGAGCGGATCGGTGTTGCCGCTGAGCACGGCGGGAATCCAGTCGCAATGCTCGACGAAACTGAACGCGGCCTCGAAGACCTGCGCATCGACGCGGAGCAGGCGCAGGATTTTGCTCCACCACCACTCGCCGGAATAAATGCCGCCGCATTTGGCGATGATGTTGGGCCGCATCTCCTGCGCGAGCTTGGTGATCTCCGCTGCCTCCGCCTAGCCGGTGTGATCCTTCCACAGCCAGACCATGGCGTTGAGGTTGTTCTTGAACTCCGGCAGCAGTCCGAGCGGCGTGCCTTCCTGGTTCACCGGAATGGGCGTACTGCCCGTCGTGTCGATGCCGATGCCGACAACCTGCGCGGAGTCAAAGCCCGGCACGTTCGATTGCGCCTGCTGCAAAGCCCCGCGCACCACGGCTGCGAGGCCGTCGAGGTAATCCTGCGGGTTCTGCCGCGCCACATGCGGGTCTTTGGGATCGAGCAGGATGCCCATCTCACCGCTCGGGTAATTGAACACGGTGGAGCCGACTTCAGCGCCGTTGTCGAGGTCAATGAGGAGGGAGCGGCACGAGTTCGTGCCGTAGTCGATGCCGAGGGAGTAGCGTTTCATGCGAATGGGAAATGGAACAAGCAGGCGAATGGTTAGCAACAACCACCCGCAGCGCGAGGCAAAAACCGGACGCGGTTTGTGTGTCGAAAGCATACTCCACGATGCATCTCAGGCGAAAGAGGCGAACACCTGTTTCGTTAATCACCGGCCTATGATTACCCGCCTCCTCTCTTTCGCCGCTGTTTTGTCCTTTGTCGCCGCCCTGCATGCCGAGGACGCCTTTGTCCCGCTGTTTGATGGCGAAACCCTCACCGGCTGGGAGCAGCACAGCGGCAAAGCGGAATACCGAGTGGAGAACGGCGCGGTGGTGGGCAAGACGGTGCCGGACACGGGGAATTCCTTCCTCTGCACCGCGAAGAAGTATTCCAATTTCATCCTGGAGGTCGAGTTCAAGGTCGATCCGTCGATGAACTCGGGAATTCAGTTCCGCAGCAACTACTACACGGCGGAGACGGAGGTGGAGATCAACGGCAAGAAGAAGAAATTCCCCGCTGACCGTGTGCATGGCTACCAGTTTGAGATCGACCCCAGCGCCCGTGCCTACACTGGCGGCGTGTATGACGAGGGCCGCCGTGGCTGGCTCTTCGACCTGAAGGACAACGAAGCCGCGCGGAAGGCCTTCAAGCAGGGCGAATGGAATAAAGCGCGCATCGAATGCCGGGGCAGCAGCATCAAGACTTTTATCAATGGCGTGCTGGCTGCCGACCTCACAGATGACCTGACCGCCGAAGGCGTGATCGCCCTGCAAGTACATGGCATCGGCAAAAACGCTGCGGCTGTGGGCAAGGAAGTGATGTGGAAGAACATCCGCATCCAGGAGCTGAAGTAGGCCGGTCGTCCAGTGAACTGAGAAAACCGGCTGGTAGCCTGTTTCACGTCGTATATCATCATCCATCATGAAAACCAAACGCGCCCTGCTTTTCCTCTCCTCGTTGTTCCTTTCCGCCAGCCTACTGCGGGCCGAGATCAAGGAGACCGTCGTCGAATACCATTCCGGCGATGTGCTGTGCGAGGGACTGCATGTCGTCGA
Source organism: Prosthecobacter sp. (assembly GCA_041688535.1). GTDB lineage: Bacteria > Verrucomicrobiota > Verrucomicrobiia > Verrucomicrobiales > Verrucomicrobiaceae > Prosthecobacter. Next base: position 5,493 of record JBDNIB010000562.1, on the reverse strand, counting down.
TACCGCGAGAACGGGCAAGCTGCCCAGCGTGCTGATCATCCACCAGTGGACCGGTTTGAGTGAGAACGAAAAAATGCGCGCCCGCATGCCCGCGGAGCTGGGCTACAACGTGTTTGCCGCCGACATCTATGGCAAAGGCGTCCGCCCACAGCCGCCGGCGGCAGGTAAAGAGGCGGGCAAATACAAATCCGACCGTGCGCTCTACCGCGAGCGCATGCTGTCCGCATTGGAAGTGTTGAGCAAGGATGAGCACACCGATCCTGCGAAGGTCGCCGCCATCGGCTACTGCTTCGGTGGCACCGGGGTGATCGAGCTGGCCCGCAGCGGCGCACTGCTGAAGGGCGTGGTCAGTTTCCATGGCGGGCTGGATTCGCCGACACCTGCCGATGGCAAAAACATCAAAGGCAAAGTGTTGGCCCTGCACGGCGCGGATGACCCCTTTGTGCCCGCCAAGGATCTCGCTGCCTTTGAGCAGGAGATGCAGGGCGCTAAGGTCGGCTACAAGCTGGTGCAGTATCCCGGCGCGGTGCATGCCTTCACGCAAAAGGCCGCGGGCAATGACAACAGCAAAGGCGCGGCTTACAACGAGGCTGCCGACAAGGCTTCCTGGGACGAGATGAAGACGTTCTTTGACCGCATCTTCAAGGGCGAGGGCTAAACCAGACCCGCCACCGTTGTTATGAAGCGATTGTTGCTGCTACTGGTCACGCTCACATTCGCCTCCTTGGCTAGTGCGGAAGAACCCACGGACTTCATTCGCTTTGTCGAGGAGGATGCCAGCGATAGCCTGCAAACGGCCGTGGTGCGTTATGAATCGCCCCAGCGTGCGCAAGTCGATCTCGTTGGGGCCATCCACATCGCCGACAAGGCATACTTTGACGCCCTGAACGTGCGCTTCAAAAGCTACGACGCCGTGCTGTATGAACTCGTCGGCCCGCCGATGGAGGAGCGCGGCAAGGGCGCTGTGACGGCGGACACGCAGCAGTTGCAATGGGTCGGCCAGCTCCAGGTGATGATGAAGAACACCCTGCAACTGCACGGCCAACTCGAAGGCATCGACTACACGGCCAAGAACTTCGTGCATGCCGACATGAACATGCAGCAGTTCACCCAGACGCAGGAGACAAAGCAGGAGAGCTTCCTCACCCTCTACTTCAAGGCCATGTTGGCGCAGAAAGAGGCGAACGCAAAAAATGGCGTCAACGCCGACGCTGCCGGCCTCGCCACGCTGCTGAAAATCCTCACCATGAAGGACAGCAGTCTGGAATTGAAGCGCCTGCTCGCCCAGCAGTTTGATAGCGTGGAGGACATCATGACCGGTATCGAAACCGGCGGCGGCACGGTGCTGGTTGGCGAGCGCAACCGCGTCGCGCTGGAGGTCATGACAAAGCAGATCGCCGCCGGGAAAAAACGCCTCGCCATCTTCTACGGTGCCGCCCACCTCGCCGACATGGAGGAGCGGCTGTTGCAGCAGGGTTTCAAGCGGGTGAAGGTGGAATGGCTGAAGGCGTGGGATCTACCGAAGGGGAAGTGACGCGGCGGGTCGCCTGTCGGCCCATATCTCTGGTTTCTGATGAACACATTATGGATGCGCCTGGTCGTCTCTGCCGCCATCAGTTTCTCTCTACAGCTTCCTCAAATCAGGATGACGTAGAATGAAAAACTGATCGCCAGGTGAGAGTCGATCCAAGGGGATGGTGAAAAGCTTGTCATCCTCACGTTTGAATTCGGCACTGGTTTGATCCGCCGTCGTGAAGCGGACAAAGGCAGCGCGCATACCGCGACCGGTGGTGTCCTTCCAGTCGCGCATTTCGGCGAGAGGTTGTGGTGTTCGGGCTGCCGAAGGCGTGGCTGCTGGTGAATCAGGTGCAGGCATGCTGCTGGCCAATGTGGGAGCGGGCGCTGGTGATGGTGATGGTGATGGTGATGGTGATGGTGGTGCAGCCGAGGCAGGAGCAGAAGATGGACGTGGTGCGTCTAAAGACGCGTCGCCTTCGTTTGATGACGCCGGGGATGGAGATTCCCGCGTCGTCTGGGCCTGCATCACCGCCTTAGCTGGGACGGCGGACTGCTGCGCGGACACGGACTCTGAGCCAGTTGTTCTGATCTCTTGTTTGCCGGGCATCACGGCTGCCAGCGGCTGTTCCTCAATTGGAACGGTATCAAACATCAAGGCCAGCTCAGCCCTACTGTCGTCATTCCCCTGCAGGGTGCGTTCGATCAATGACATGGCGTCATCCACCGGTCCAGGATGACCCACGATGGCACGGTCATAGAGAAGACTGCCGCGAATGCCAACAGCGACGGCGGAAGGGGTGACGCCTGCTTCCTCGATGATTTTGAGGGCAATGTGCCAAGCGGCCTCAGAGATGAAGTCCTTGGCATCCGAGTTGAATTTCCGCAGGTCCGGCACATGCACCATGAACACACAACGTTGCCGCGTCAGCAGGCAGTAGGTGAGGAAATCCCCTTTGGTGAGGGAAATGATCGAGTTGCTGGATCGTTTTTCGACACCTGCCGCACGGGCGTCTTCGAGCATCCTTGAAAATGCCTCCGCAAAAGCAATGGCAGCAGGATTGTTGCCATGCACGATGCCTTTGCTTCTTCCGACCAGCAGGTCATCGGCGTCCCTGAACGCCTGCACGCCTGCCGTAGTGGCGGCCCCCGAGACTTCACCGCGCGGCGTGCCACCTTCTGGGGCGGGCATGATCACCATGCTCAATGCGAAAATGCCGGCCACCACTGACCAAAACTTGGACGGCAGAAAAAAGAACGTGTGCTTGGTGGTGAGCAGCACCGGTTGCCGGGTGCGTGGATCGACGAGCACTTGTTCCTGGGTTTTGCCAATCGTTTTGGCGAAAATCCAGAGTGCAGCGGCCACGCCCACCATCGAAAAAACCGAGGTCCATTTCCCATATGTGCCTGGATCGGCTTTAAGCATCAGCAGGGGAATGCCGCCTGCAAAACTTCCAACAAGAACTCCCAGTACGGCAAACACGGGGATAAGAATGCCTCGACCAGACCAAATAAGCATAAAAATATGATTGAGTTAAAAAAACATTTTATCCGATGCCATCTGCTTACGTCAATACAATTGACGCCACCGTCAGAAACTATCTCAAAGAGGCAGGTTGATGTCCTGTTAACGCTTCTCAAAGCGCTGCCTTAGCCCGTTGAAGTAACGGCGTACCTGCTCGCGGCGGGCGGGGGGCAGGGGGGATTCGTCGAGGGCGGCTTCTTCGGCCTGGATGGCATCAAGCGCGGCTTGGGTGGCGGTGCGGGCGGCCTGCTCGGTGCGGGGGCCGCCTTCGACGCTGCGGACGGTGCTCTGGCCTTCGTTGTTCTGCTGGCCTTGTACGACGCTTTGATTGCCGCTGTCTTGCTTGGCGGTGGGCGTGTTGTTGAGGTCGGCTTTGCCGACGCCGGGTTCTTTGCCGCCGGGCATGGCGACAGCGATGCTGCCCGCTTTCTCGCCAGGATTTCCATCGCTCGGCAGGACGATGACGGGGGCATTGTCAGCCGGTTTGCCACCGCCGGGAACTGGGGCAAAGAGCATGGGCTGGCCGTTGGGTTGTTGGCCGCTTGGTGGTCCGGGCTGACCTTGCTGGCCCTGGGCCATGGTGAGCATTTGTCCCTGCTGGCCTTGCCCGTTTTGACCTTGCTGTTGCTGCATTTGATTCTCCTGGCCCTGCTGCTGCTGTCCCATGCCGGGCGGAGTGAGTGACTGCTGCGCCTGACCGACCTGCGGGGTGCTTTGTTGGCCGCTCTGACCCTGCTGGCCCGCCTGGCTCATCTCCTGCATGGCTCCAGTGCGGTCATTCTGACCAGCGATGCTGCTGCCGGAGTCCCGCAACTGCTGCGCGAGCTGCTGTAGCTCTTTGCGCGCCTGCTCGCGTAGGGCGAGATCACGCAGCTTGTCGGCGAGTTTTTGGAATTCAGCGCCCGCGCCTGCTGGCTGGCCCTGCTGCAACTGATCACCTGCGGCGAGCACGTTCTGGCCGACGGTGCGCTGGCGGTCTTCCTTGTCGGACTGCTGTTGCACGTCCTTGAGCGTCTCCTGCATGCGCTCCTTGGCCTCCGCGCCGAGCTGGGGGGATTTAAGCTGGCTGGCGAGGGTTTCGGCAGCTTTGGCGGCGGCCTTGGCGTTCTTCGCAGCCACGGCGTCGCCGAGATCGGCGGTGTCGGTGTGCTCACGCAAAGCGGCGGTGAGTTTTTCCGATGCCCAGGCTTCTTTGCCGGTGCCAAGTTCATCCGCGAGCTTCTCCGCATCGCGCGCACGACTTTCGAGCGCGGCCAGGACGTCGCGGGCGTCCTTCCCGGCGGCGTTGGCGAGGTCGGTGGCGGTTTGTTTGACCTTCTGCTGCAAGTCTTCGAGCTGCTGCATCTCGGCCGCATCGAGTCCGGCGATATTTTTCTTCTCCCAGTCGGTCTGTGCGAGTTTTTGCGCCTCTTCGGCGGCCTTGCGGGTCATGTCGGCGTCCATCTCAACGACAGTGGAAGGCGGCGCGGTGATGATGCTGATGAAGCTGCCGAGAATCGCGATGAGCAGCGGCACGGCGAGCCAGCGATCCGGCCGCAGCGGCAGATCTTGACGCAAAGCGGGTAGCGCTAGCGGGAGGGCAGCGCTTTGCGCGGTGATGTGCGTGCGGGCGGCGGCATCGTCCTCGGCCCGTTGCTCAAACCACCAGGCGGAGGCGAATGCCTCGCGTCGGCCCGCTGCTTGATCCCACAAGGCGAGCGCGCTGAAGGCACCGGGCCGCTGCCACCAGGCATAGGACAAGCTGCCCGCCAGCCACAGTAGCAAACCGAGCCAAGGCGTGAGCAAGGCACCCGCACCACGCAGCACCGTGAGAACGAGCAGCAGGAGCACGAGAGAGGCCGGAATCAGCGTCATGCGCAGCACGGCGAGCGAGCGCCGCAGCGTCACCCACACCTGCACGCGCTGCGCCACGGGGGCGAAGACGGCGGTGGGAGCGGTGGTGGAGTCCATGCGTGGCATTACACCTTAGAACGTCGCCGGGGCCAAGTACTTTGGGTGTGGCAGTGATTCAATCCCGCGCCTTGAGCACGCCGACCATGTCCAGCTTGCTGAGCATGCGCCCGACGACGAGGAAGGAGGCGCTGGCCGCGAGGCAGACGACCAGCACGGCCATGGTGTAGGTGTGCAGGCTGATCGTCAGCGGCAGGCGCACCGTTTCCGTGCGGATCTGGTTCATGACGAAGGTGGCGAGCCCTTTGCCAAACAGAAGGCCGATCGGCAGTGCGGTGACGATGAGAATGATCAGCTCCCCCAACAGCACGCCAGCGATCTCGCGCCGGGTGAAGCCGACGACGCACAGCGTGGCGAGATCCCGGCTGCGCTCCGAGAGGGCGATGCGGGCGCTGTTGTACACGACACCGAAGGCGACGATGATGGCGAGGACGAGGTAGAGCTTGCGAATGATGCCGATACTCTGGCCGGTGGTGCTGCGGAAAGCCTCTAGCTGATCTTTT
>JBDNIB010000561.1:0-2458 GCA_041688535.1 Prosthecobacter sp. | reverse complement strand
GGCACGGAGTCGGCGACGATGCCGGAGCCGACGTGGAAGCTGATGTGGTCGCCCTGCTGCACGGCGGTGCGAATGGCGATGCTCCACTGGCTGCGGCCGTCGAAGCCAAACCAGCCGATGGCACCGGTGTAGAGGCCGCGCGGATGAGGTTCGAGCTCGGCGATGATCTCGCTGGCACGTTTTTTGGGCGCGCCGGTGATGCTACCGCCGGGAAAGCAGGCGCGGAAGGCATCGACGTGATCGACGTGCGGGCGGAGCGTGCCTGTGACGGTGGAAACGAGGTGAAACACCTGCGCGAAGCTTTCCACGCGCCAGAGTTCAGGCACGGCGATGCTGCCGAACTCGCAGACCTGACCGAGGTCATTGCGCTCCAGATCGGTGATCATGAGGAGTTCGGCGCGTTCTTTGGCGGAGCCGGTCAGTTCACTTATGGAGGCGGTGTCACGAGCGGGATCGCCGAGAAAGCGTGGCCGGGTGCCTTTGATCGGGCGGGTGGCAATGCGCGTGTCGTCCATGCTCAGAAAAGTCTCGGGCGAGGCGGAGAGCACGGTGGTGCCGGTCAATTGCAGAAAAGCAGCGTGCGGCGCGGGGGAAACGCTGCGCAGCTTCAGATACAGGGCGAAGGCGTCCGCGTCCTGCGGCCAGGCGGCCCGCCATGGGCAGGCGAGGTTCACCTGATAGATGTCCCCGGCGGAAATGTAGTCCTGCGCCCGTTCGACCATGCGGATGAAGTCGTCACGGCTGACTTGGGGTTCAAAGTGGAGTTTGGGGGCCGCTGGGGGCTGCAAACTGAGAGCTGAAAGCTGGAAATTGCCAAATTCATACCAGCGGGCGGTGTCGTGGTCGTAAACCAAGCCGTGCGGATAAACGCCGAGGACGAAATGACCGTCATAGCCGACCCAACCGTACAAACCGCCTGCCGCAGCGCGTGGGGCACGCAGCGCGGCGCGAACTTTTTCCCAATCGCGGTCGATGTGGCCGCACAAAACCTCGACTGGGTTGGCGGTGAGCACGGAGATGGCTCCAGGCATCGTCAGGGACGAATCCATCCAGATGAAGCCCTCGCGCTGGCACAGTTGCGCCGCGATTTGGGCCGGAGTGAAGGAAAAATCAACCAAACGGTGGTGTGGCGACGTTCTCAAGGCATGCGCGAACGACGGCAGGGGGTGACCTTCCGGCATTTTGAACGAAGAACCCTGGAGCATTGACACTAGGAGGCCCGAATCGTACCATAGACGCCCTTTCCAGCAACTTGTGACTCCCCCTTCTACCATTCTCACCTCTGACCGTGACCGATCCTCCGCACTGGCCTGGGGAACGCTGTGCGTGATCGCGGCTGTGCAGTTCAGTCTCGTGGCATGGCTGCTCACGGCCAAAAACTCGCGCGATGCAGCCAAACCTGTGATGGCGACACTATCCCCAGCATTGGCGGCACCGGTTGTCAGTGCGGTGCCCGAGGTCGGTCAAATCGCCGCCCCGCCCAATGCGCTGGCCCCGCCGCCTGGGGTGCTGATGGCCCAGCCTGCGCCCACGCCGATTTTCAGCGCCCCGCCCCCGATTGGATCGTTTCAGCAGACGGCGGTGCCACAGACAGTGCCCGCCGCGCCGATTCTTGCCACCGCTTCTCCTCCGGCTCCTGCGGCACCCGCACCGGTGCCACAATCCACCACGCCAACCAGTCCGCCTCCGCCTATCACACCCGATGCGGCGGCTGAACTGCTGCGCGATGTGAATTATGTGGTGACCACGGCCAAGGAAATCCGTGGCTTGAGCGACATGCAGGGAGCGCTGGAGCTGCTGAAACGTGCGGACCAGCTCACGCCGGATCATCCGGCGATCATCGCCGAGATCGCCCAGACGTACGAGCAGATGGGCATCAAGGACAAGGCCACGGATGCGTGGCGGCGGATTCAACTGCTGGGGGCCACCCGGGCGGGCAGTTTTTATGAACTGGCCTCACGCCGTCTCGGCGACGGCTCGGCGGGCGTGGCGGTGCCTGCCCTGGCCTCTGGTGGCGACAGCGAAAAATTCCTGCGCCTAGGCCCCTGCCAGGTTGCCCGTGATTTTCAGGTGAACACGGGAGAGCGCTTCGTGCTGCGGGTTCCCGTTGTCCGAGCGGGCAATCAGCCGGTGGACCGCAACGCCATGAATCTGGAGGTGTTCTTTTTTGACCGGGTGAATGGCACGCAAGTAGCTCAGTCTATCGCGCCCGAACCCGTCGAAACCTGGCAATCCGCCCCGGTGGACTGGAGCGGTGCCGGCGAGGAGCTGCTGGATGTCGTTTATCACCTGCCCGCACTCTCCGCCGCCGAGGTGCAGCAGCATGGTCGCCGTTCGTATTACGGCTACATGTTGCGCCTCTACTACAACAACAAACTCCAGGATGTGGTCGCAGAGCCGCGAGATCTCCTGGAGTTCGGCTCCGCGCCTGGCACTTCCGCTGGCGCTGGTGCCAATC
>JBDNIB010000058.1:0-2124 GCA_041688535.1 Prosthecobacter sp. | reverse complement strand
GTCGGGCGCAACTCACCAAGCGGCATTGGGCCTTGGCCCTCAGCGCCTCCCTCGTCACTGGCCTGGTGGTGCTCTATGTGGGCTGGCGCTTCTACCGCGGCGAAATCGCGCCCAAGCTTGCGGCACCGGCTGCATCTCCCGTTTCCTCCCCTGGGGCAGACGCTTCTACAGCAGGCATTGCCAAAGCACTCGGTGACATTGCCGCCTTGCAGCAGCAAGTCGATGTCATGCGGCGTGAGCAGCTCATCATGCAGCAGAACCTGCGTGAGTCGCAGGAACGCGCCGCCAGCGCCCCAGCTCCGGTTGCCACCCAGACCGCGCCGGCGCCCACTCCTGCGGCGGCCGCTGCCCCGCAGCCGGGCGTGCCGCGCATGGCGGAGATGCGGCTCGATGTCTCCCCCACGCAGCAGGAATTCATCCAGCTCAAAGAGCGCAACCGCCTCACCAACTATGCCGACGAGGCCATCGCCACCGGCATGCGCCAGCCGCTGGAAGTGATCGTCGAGTACCTACGCGATCCACAATCCAAGCACCTCCACGAGGCCGCGCAGGCCGAGTACATGCGCGCCGTGCGCGCCATCCAGCTCCTCCAGCGGGATGATCCCGGTTACCACCTGCCCTTCGCCGAGTTGTTCAAGGACAAAACCATCCGTGACGAGGCCGATGTGAAGCCTGCGGCCCTGCTTATGCTGCTGGCCGACTACAGCCAGCCCTGGGAGGTGCGGGTGCGCGTCTGCTTCCTCCTGCTGGGTAGCCCGCTGCCCGAGACCAATGCCCGCCTCATCAAGGCCATCAAAGAGGACCCCTCCCTGGAGGTCGCCAAGCACGCCCAGCTCGCCCTCGAACAACGCGTCAAAAAACGCTTCCGCATCTTCGACATTCCCGCTTTCGAAGACTGGATCAAATCGCAGGAGAAGTGACCCCTTGCGCACCGACTCACCATGAAAGCACTCTTGCTCACCAACGAATTCCCCCCGCACATCTACGGCGGCGCCGGCGTCCACGTCGAATACCTCTCCCGTGAGCTGGCCAAGCTCATGCAGATCGACGTCCGCTGCTTCGGCGAGCAGGACAGCCATGCGGGCAACCTCAGAGTCAAAGGCTTCGGCCTCGACACCACCGGCTGGGATAGCCCACTCAATTTGAAGTCCGTCTTCGGTGCCCTCCAGCGTTGCCTCGACTTCAACACCACCGGCATCGACGCCAGCCTCGTGCATCTGCACACCTGGTACGCCCACTTCGGCGGCATCCTCGCCAAATTGAACTACGGCGTCCCCATGGTCCTCACCGTCCACTCACTGGAGCCATTGCGTCCCTGGAAGCGCGAGCAGCTCGGCCACGGCTACGACTTCACCGTCTGGCTGGAAAGAACCGCCCTCCAAATGGCCGACGCCATCATCGCCGTCTCTGAAGGCACCAAGGCCGACCTCTTGCAGCACTTCGACCTCGACCCGCGCAAGCTACACGTCATCCACAACGGCATCGACCTCGCCGAATACCGCCGCACCGAAAATCCCGCCGTCCTGCGCAAGTACGGCGTCGATCCCGACCAGCCCTTCGTCCTCTTCGTCGGCCGCATCGCCCGGCAGAAAGGCATCGTTCACCTCGTCCGCGCCATCCAGCACCTCGATCCCGGCTTTCAGGTCGTCCTCTGCGCCGGTGCGCCCGACACCATCGAGATCAAAGAAGAAATGGCCGCCGCCGTCGCCGCCGCCAGCAAGGTGCGCCCCGGCGTCATCTGGATTCAGGCCATGCTCCCGCTCGACGAAAAAATCGTCATGTACTCCCATGCCGCGGTCTTCTGCTGCCCCTCCATTTACGAACCTTTCGGCATCATCAATCTGGAGGCCATGGCCTGCGAGACCGCCGTCGTCGCCAGCGCCGTCGGCGGCATCAAAGAAGTCCTCGTCGATGGCGAGACCGGCCTGCTCATTCCGCTGGAGCAGGAGACCGAGAGCCCCTTCGAAGCCATGCACCCCGAAAAATTCGCCCAAGACCTCGCCGCCGGCATCAACAAGCTCATGGCCGACCCCACCCTCCGCAACCGCATGGCCCAGGCCGGCCGCCAGCGTGCCGAAGACCACTTCAGTTGGAAATCCATCGCCCGCAAGACCATGGCCCTCT
>JBDNIB010000560.1:0-3290 GCA_041688535.1 Prosthecobacter sp. | reverse complement strand
TGGCCGCCGGTGTAGGTCGTCTTGGCATTGCTGCCGTCGAGTCTCACGACGCAGTCACCGGCGACGATCTCCATGCGCTCGGCTTTGGCGGTGCCGAAGTGGAAATCGCCGGGGTAGATGAGGCCGAGGGTCTTTTTGCTGCCGTCGGGGAACAGGATGCTGTGGCTGACGACTTTGCCGTCAAAATAGACGTTCGCTTTGGTGACGGCGGTGACTCCGGGAAATTCGGCGGGGATGGCGGACATAGGGCGCGAGGAATAGGCGATGTTTGCGCGGGCGGCAAGCGCGGCGTGGCGGGTCTTGCCGCAGCGTCAGGCCAGTTGTTTGGCCAGATGCTGGGCGAGCTGTGTGCCGAGGCTCCGCACGCGCGCGGCCTGCCGCTCATCCGCCAGGGAGCCATCGGCCTGAAAGGCCTCGTGCGCCTTGCTCACGGCCACCTGATCCGGCAGTACGGTGACACCGAGATTCCCCAGAATGGCGCGCACATGCACCAGCCCGCGCAGACCGCCGAAGGCACCGGGCGAGGCGGCGCAGAGCACGGCGGTCTTGCCTTTGAAGGCGACCAGCGGCGGTTCATCATCGCTTTCCGCGCGGGACACCCAGTCGATGGCGTTTTTCAACGCGCCGCTGATACTGCTGTTGTACTCGGGTGAGGCAATGAGCAGGCCGTGGTGCTCGCGGAACAGTTGCTTGAGCTGTTTGGCCGCCGCCGGCATCCCTTCGACTTCCTCCAGGTCCTCATCAAAGACCGGCAGCGGAAAATCACGCAGCGCGATCAGCGTGACCTCTGCGCCCGCCGCACGAGCGCCCGCCAAGGCCGCAGCGACAAGTTTATGATTGAATGAATCGCGGCGCAGGCTGCCGCCGAACGCGAGGATGCGGGGTGTGTTCATGGGGGTATTCGAGTTGAGGTTGAGTTGAAAAAATCAGCGCAGCATCATCCACAAGGTACTGGCACCGTGGCCCGGTGGGAAATCCACCGGCGTGCCGAGTTTGAGATAGTCGGCGGTGCGGCGTTTGCCCTTCGCACACAGTCGCGCCCGGCGCTCCAGGGACACGGGATCGAGCTTGGTGCAGTTGGTGGAAAGCAGGATGGCGCACTGCCGTGCGGCGGCTTCGAGCGCGGCATCGAGTAGGTCTTCAAAGTGATCTTCCACCTGCCAGCGGCGGCCGTTTTTGCTGCGGGAAAAGGTCGGTGGATCGAGGATGATGGCATCGAAGCGTTCGCCGCTTGCGGCCAACTGGGGCAGCAACTCGGCAGCGTCTTCGGCCATAAAACGGTGCTTGGTTTCGGCGACGCCGTTGAGCGTGAGGTTGTGGCGTCCGCGATCCAGTGATTTGCGCGACAAATCCACGCTCACCGTCTCCGCGCCGACGAGTGCTGCCACCGTGGAGAAGCTGCAGGTGTAGGCAAAGGTGTTGAGCAGGCGCTTGGGCTTCAACGCGCGCAGCTTGGCGCGATTGAGGCGCTGATCCAGAAACAGCCCGTGGCTGTAGCTCGCGCCGATGTCGAGCCCGTAGCGAATCCCGGCCTCCGTCACCACCGTGGTCAAAGGCAGCGCTGCATCCCCGCTGTGCAGCACGGGCGAGATGCGGTCTGCATTTTTGAGCGGCAGGAAGCGATGAAACACGCGTGTCGCTTGCCAGCCTGACTGCAGGCTCCAGGCTTCCAACCCAGCCGCTAGTTCGTCCCGCGCGGCGTCACTCTTGTAGGAAATGATCACGTCATCTCCCAGCCGCTCCACCCAGCCGCCCGCTCCTGAGGCCAGCCGATGCGCTGTGGTTCCAGCGTCTTGAATGGCTTTGCATTGAGCGGGCGTCATCCAAGTCGCGGGTGGGAAGGTGGTTCGGCTGGGGGTGGTAATATTCACGAGGTGAGGTTGTCGTACGATGGATGAGCAAGCAATCAAGGCATTGCACAGCTCTGCTCCCAGTTCTTTGATATTTGATTGGGGGCTGGATTCAGCATGAGTGATCTGCCGACTTTTTTGATCCACCGGCCGATTCCTTTGCTGCAGCACGACTTATTTTAGCTCACCAACACTCATGCCACATCTCTTCCGCACCCACGACGGCAGGCTCTGGAAAGCCAGCCAACCCCTGGATTTGCAATTCGCCAACGGCACCCCGGTTGCGGCCGTCTGGGGCGGGTCCGCACAGCACGAAAAGCTCGCGTGGTGGCTGAGCAAACCGGGACACGCGCTAGCGCAAACTGGCACGGTCGCCGAAGTGGCCGTCCGCGATGACGACAACGATGAAATCAACTGGGGTCCGGCACCGCCACGGGCGCGGCTGTTTTTCGTGCTGGAACCGCTGACCACCGGCAAGAACGGTGAATCCTACCGGATCGCTAAATTGGTGACCACCGCGACGACGCCCGCAGAGGCCGCTTATTTTCGCGACACACGTTTCGCGCTCTTCGGGACATTCAATCACGACGGTAACATCACGGTCATCCCGCCCCTGCCCCCTCCTCTGCCACGACCGCTACTGCAAGGCGAACTGTTTTGAGCAGCGAGTCGAGCCTGCACCAGTTTCAAGGACTTGCTCAAGTCGCGGATCGAGAAGCACCCGGAACTCACCCCGGCGCAGACATCGGACTATGCGCAGAAGGCATTCGCCAAGATCAAATCGGCGGATCAATCAACCTCTGGCAGCAAGAGCCCCAAGACCGCCAAGTCGCCGAAGAACAAGCAGGGAGCATGACGAGGGCACGGGCGAATTGGTTGGAGCATGCTCTGGGCATGCTTTAGCATGACGCATGCATTCCACCCCGGTTGAGGCCGAACTCCTGGCAGACACTCGGACCCACACCGGGGAAACGCTGGCCGACCTCTCCGATCAATCGCCGATATTGCTCGTGCTGCTGCGCCATGAAGGCTGCACTTTCTGCCGCAACGCCATGTCCGACATCGCACGCCTGCAGGCGCGCATCGAAGGTGTCGGCACCCGCATCGTGCTGGGGCATATGGGCACGGAGGAGGAGTTCGCAGCCTTCGCCGGTCGCTATGGGCTGTCAGCGATCGCTGCCGTGGCCGATCCGAACCGCAGGCTCTACAAAGGCCTGGGACTGCGCCGGGGTCGCCTGTGGCAATTGCTTGGCCCTCGCGTGGTCTGGACTTGGTTCAAGGCCACGCTGGCCGGACATATACTAGTGGTTCATGCCAGCAGGGCTGATGGGTAGAGGCGTTTGAGTTTGATGCGTGCGTCCTTGGTGGTGAAGCGCCAGTCGGTGCCGTAGTGCTGAGCATTGCGTTGGGATGCCCAAGCAAGCAGTTGGCTTGCGACTT
>JBDNIB010000559.1:0-4799 GCA_041688535.1 Prosthecobacter sp. | reverse complement strand
GCTGTTGCTGCGGCTGCGGCAGTCGATGCTGGCCGGTTACTTCATCTGTGGCGTGGTGATTGCCAATTCCGGCGTGCTGGACCTACTGGGCGGCGGTGAATCGCATGAACGCGTCTCGCAGATGGCAGAGTTCGGCGTGATCCTGCTCATGTTCACCCTGGGGCTGGAGTTTTCGTTGAGCGATCTGCGCTACCTCGGGCGGCTGGCCTTCCTCGGCGGCGGCTGGCAGATGGGATCGTGCATGCTCATCGCGGCGGGAGCATCCACAATGCTGGATTTATCCTGGCAGGGCTCTGTCATTCTCGCCGTGGCCATAGCCATGAGTTCCACAGCGGTCAGTCTGAAAAGTTTTCAGGACCTAGGTCTCGAAGCAAGCCCCGGCGCGCGCATGGCGCTGGCCGTCGCGATTTTCCAGGACCTCTTCATCATCGTGTTCTTCCTTTTTCTCCCTCTGCTGCTGCCGCATGCAGGGGCGGAAACCGCGCTGATGCCACGGCTGGGTTCCTTGGTTCTGCGCGGCGGCATCTTTGCCGTGCTGGCGGGCGTTTCAGCGCGCTGGCTCACCCCCTGGGTGCTCAATGCCGTCTCGCAGACGCGCAATCGCGAGCTGTTCACCCTCACCGTCATCGGCAGTTGCGTCGGCCTCGCGTTCATCGGCGGGCTGCTCGGGCTCGGACTCGCCCTCGGTGCCTTTGTCGCCGGACTGGCGGTCAGCGAGTCCATCTTCAAACACCGCATTCTCGCGGATGTGATGCCGTTGAAGGATCTGTTCCTCACCCTGTTCTTCGTGTCAGTCGGGTTAATGATTGATCTGAAAGCGGCGGTGGTGCTCTGGCAGCCCATTTTCCTGCTCACCGGCTCGTTGCTACTGATCAAAGCCAGCATCATCACCCTCATCGCGCGTGGCCTCGGACTGGCGCACCGGCAGGCGCTCATGGCGGGCATCGGCCTGTGCAGCACTGGGGAGTTTTCCCTCGTACTGCTACAGCACGCCAGTGGTGCCCAGCTCTGGAGCAACGACACGCAGCAGACCTTGCTGGCCGCCAGCGCCTTGTCGATGGGCCTGCTGCCCGCGCTGCTCAAATACGGCCAACCGCTCGGCGACTGGCTGGTCAAACGCGGCTGGGGCCGTGGCAAACCGGTCAAATTCGATGCCGGCAATCTGCGCCAGCGCATCTCCGGGCTGAAGGACCACGCCATCATCTGCGGCCATGGTCCGGTCGGTCAAAAACTCAACCGCGCCCTGCTCGACTCCGGCGTGCGCACGCTTGTGGTTGAATTAAACTCCGACACGGTTCACGACCTCCAACGCCTCGGCCAGGCGGTGCTGTTCGCGGATGCCAGTCATGAGGAAACATGGGAGCTGACCCGCTTGAAACACGCCCGCATCGTGGCACTGACCTTTCCCGACGCCACCGTCAATGCCCAGGCGCTCAGCGTCATCCGCCACCTGCGCCCCGACATCGCTGTGCTGGCCCGCGCGCGATTCAGCTCTGATGTGGAGCGTCTCAAACGGCTCGGCGCCACGCAGGTCATCAATGACGAGACCGAGGCCAGCCGCGCCATCGTCGATCACGCGCTGACTTTGCAAGGCGCTTGAAGCCGCCCGTTTCATCCGACACTCTCTCCGCATGATTGCGCGTGATGAACATGGACGCGCCCACTTCGGGCGGCTGGAGGGCTATTTACAACTGCTGATCCTGCTCAATCTGGCCGCGTTTGCCATTGAGACACTGCCGGACCTGAGCACGGGCTGGCAGCAGGTACTCAGCGTCATTGAAACCCTCAGTGTGGTGGTCTTCACCGTGGAATATCTCGCCCGCGTCGCGCTCTCGCGTCCTCGCAGTGCCTACGCCTGGTCCTTCATGGGTTTGATCGACTTGATCTCCATTGTGCCCTTCTATTTGAGCGCTGGTCTGGACCTGCGCAGCGTGCGAGCCTTCCGTCTGCTGCGCATTTTCCGCATTTTCAAACTGGCCCGCTACTCAGCGGCGGCGCGGCGCTATCACATGGCCTTCCAGTATGCGCGTGAGGAACTGGTGCTGTTTGGCACGGCGGCCCTAATCGTTCTCTACCTGGCGGCGGTGGGTATTTATTATTTTGAATCCGCCGCGCAGCCGAAGATCTTTGCCTCCGTGTTTCACAGCCTGTGGTGGGCCGTCGTCACCCTGACGACCGTCGGTTATGGCGATGTCTATCCCATCCCCGTCGGTGGCCGCATCTTCACCTCCTTGGTGCTCATCGTGGGCCTTGGCATCGTCGCCGTGCCCACCGGCCTGCTCGCTGCCGCACTCTCCAAAGCCCGTGAACATGAGAAGGAGATCGAAAAGCAGGAGCGCAAGACCAAGGATGACTGAGCACGGCAGTATTTGCACCCCTCCCCTGCCCGCCTAGTCTGGCGGCGAATGTCCCAACGCCTCTTCCTCCTCGACGGCTTCGCGCTGCTTTACCGCGCACACTTCGCCTTCATCAAAGCCCCCATCCGCACCAGTGATGGCGTGAACACGTCCGCCCTGTACGGCTTTGCCAACACGCTGCTCGACATCCTGCACAATCAGCAGCCCACGCACCTCGCCGTCGCGCTCGACACCTCTGCGCCGACGCCGCGTCATGAAATGTTCCCCGCTTACAAAGCGCAGCGCGAGGAAATGCCGGAAGACATCAGCATGGCCATCCCGCAGATCAAACGCCTCATGGAGGCCATGAACGTACCCATCCTCGTGCGTGATGGCTACGAGGCGGACGACATCATCGGCATCCTCGCCAAACGGGCGGAGAAAGAAGGCATCGAAACCTTCATGGTCACACCGGACAAAGACTTCGGCCAGCTCGTCTCCGAACATGTCAAAATCTACAAACCTGGCCGCGCCGGCGCCGGGGTGGAAATCCTCGGCGTGCCGGAAATCTGCCAGCGCTGGGGCATTGAGCGCCCCGAGCAGGTCATCGACATCCTCGCGCTCATGGGCGACGCGGTGGACAACATCCCCGGCGTGAAAGGCTTTGGCGAAAAAACCGCCACCGCGCTCATCCAGCAGTTCGGCAGCGTCGAAAACCTGCTCGCCAACACCGACAAGCTCAAAGGCAAGCAGAAGGAAAAACTCGAAGCGAGCAAAGACGATGCCCTGCTCTCCAAACAGCTCGCCACCATCTTCGTGGACGCGCCTTTCGAGGCACAGGTGGCCGACCTCGTGCTCAAGCCGCACAACGACGAGGCATTGAAGGCGTTCTTCACCGAGTTCGAGTTCAACGCGCTCGGTCGCCGCCTCTATGGCGATGAATTCAAAGCCGGTCGAGGACGCAAAGCCGCTGCGGCAGCCGCTCCAGCCGATCTTTTCGCCACCGAGGCTGTGGAAACAGCACCGCCCGCCAAACTCACCACCATCGCCGATACGCCGCATCAGTATCATCTGGTGCAGAGCACCGCGGAACGCCAAAAACTCATCGCGCAACTCGCCACGCTGAAATCTTTCTGTTTCGACCTCGAAACCACCGGCCTCGATCCCCGCGACACGCAGATCGTCGGCATCGCCTTCTCTTGGCAGGCACATGCGGGCTGGTTCGTGCATTTCCCGCGCGAGAAAGCCGCCGCCAAGGCCGCGCTCGAAGAATTCCGCGCCTTATTCAACCGCGAGGGCAGCGAAAAAATCGGCCACAACCTCAAGTTCGATCTCAGCGTGCTCCTCGCGCACGGCATGGAAGTCGCCGGGCCGTTTTTCGACACGATGCTCGCGCATTCACTGATCGATCCCGATCAACGCCACGGCATGGACTACCTCGCCGAATCCTACCTGCACTACACCCCCGTCCCGATCTCCAGCCTCATCGGCACTGAGAAGGACGATCTCTTCAGTCAGGCCACCATGGCCGATGTCGCCGCGCAGGATGCGCAAAAAGTCGCCGACTACGCCGCCGAGGATGCCGATGTCACCTGGCAGCTCGCCGCGAAGATGCGGCCCGAGTTGCAGAAACAGCAGTATGTCTTCGACGCCGTCGAGTGCCCCTTGCTGCCCGTGCTCACGAAGATGGAAAACTTCGGTGTGAAGATCGACGTGCAGGCGCTGCGCGAATACGGCCTCGAACTCGACAAGAAAGCCGCCGAGTTGCAAAAGCGCATTCACGAAGCCGCTGGCGGTGTGTTCAACCTCAACAGCCCCAAACAGATGGGCGAAGTGCTGTTTGACCGTCTCAAACTCAGCGACAAGCCGAAGAAAACCGCCACCGGCCAGTATCAGACGAACGAGCAGGTGCTGCAGTCGCTCACCGGCCTGCATTCAATCATTCAGGACATCCTCGACTACCGCGAAGTCACCAAGCTCAACAGCACCTACGTCGAGGCGCTACCGCACGCCGTGTCACGCGTCACCGGCCGCATTCACACCACCTTCCATCAGCTCATGGCCGCCACCGGCCGCATGGCGAGCAGCAATCCCAATTTGCAGAACATTCCCATCCGCTCCGACCTCGGCCGCGAGATCCGCAAAGCCTTCATCCCCGGCTTCGATGGCTGGGTCTTGATGAGCGCCGACTACTCGCAGGTCGAGCTCCGCGTCATGGCTGCTCTCAGTGGCGACGAAGCGATGATCGAGGCCTTCGCCAACGGCCTCGACATTCATCAGGCCACCGCCGCGCGCGTCTATGGCGTCGAACTCGACGGCGTGCTGCCCGAGATGCGGCGCACTGCCAAGATGGTCAATTTTGGCATCATCTACGGCATCTCCGCCTTCGGTTTGAGCCAGCGCCTCGGCATCCCGCGCGGCGAGGCCGCCACCATCATTGAAAACTACTTCAAGCAGTTCCCT
>JBDNIB010000558.1:0-3340 GCA_041688535.1 Prosthecobacter sp. | reverse complement strand
GCGGAGCTGAACTACCGCCGGGAGATGGACTACAACATGGCGTTGGTCAGCCACACTTCCGCCTTCATCTGGGTGCTGGATGCGGAGGGGCGCATGGTGCATGCAAACGCGGCCTTCTTTGCCACCATGGGCTACGCGGAGACGGAGATCATTGGCAAAACGCTGTGGGAGACCGGCATCATGGCGGCTGACGAAATCGTGCGTTCCAAGCAACGCTTTGCCCGCCTGCTGCGTGGTGAGAAAAATCCACCGACGGATGTGCGCCTGCGGACCAAGTCAGGCGAGTGGCGCAGCATCGATCTGCGCAGCACGTTCACCCGTAATCCCGATGGCGGCATCGACCGCCTCGTCGGCACCGGCACGGACGTGACGGAGCGCAACCGGCTGCAGCAGGAGCTGCTGCGTGTCGTGGAGCAGGAGCAGGCGCGCGTGGGGCATGACCTGCATGATGGCGTGGGCCAGACCATGACCGGCATCGTGATCATGATGGAGGCGCTAGAGGCAGAGCTGCAGGGGGCAGCGCAGGAGCAGGTGCGGCGCATCCGCGAGCTGGTGCAGGAGTCGGTGGCCGAGGTGCGCCGCATGTCCCACGGCCTGTCGCCCACGGGCGTCAAGTATCGCGGCCTCGGCGGCGCATTGCAGTTGCTGGCGGAGACGGTGCGTACGAATTTCCGCACGCCCTGCACCTGCGAGGTGGATGACCGCATCATGATTGGTGATGAGGTCAAAGAGACGCATCTCTTCCGCATCGCCCAGGAGGCGGTGAACAACGCCCTACGGCACGGCAAGCCGCAGCGGGTAACAATCCAACTTCAACAGGTCGGTGCAGGGGAATGTGAGCTGCGCGTCGAGGATGATGGCGGCGGTCTCAAAGCCGCCAAGGCCAAGGAGCATGCTGGCATCGGCGTGCGGGTGATGGATTACCGGGCGAATCTCATTGGCGGCGCTCTGGCCGTCGCCGCCAGGCCGCGGCGTGGTGTCCGTGTGACCTGCCGCTTTCCGTACCCCGCCTCAGCGTAGCAATTCTTGTCTGGCGGGCAGGCGGTCAGGAACTTCCTTGAATGAACGGAGTTTGCCACGACAATCCCCGCCCATGCCCCGGCACACTCATGACGATTTCAGTTTTCTACCCACCGTCGATTCGGTGGATAAGGAGGATGTGATGCAGGATGAGCGGCCGGTGGTGAAGGCACCGCCTGTGCATGTCGAGCCGGAACCTCCGGCGCATCAACATGAGGCGGAGTCGCCTGCTGATGAGGAACAGTGGGAAGCGCCGCCCCAGATGGAGGAGCCTAGAGTGGCTGCGGCTCCACGGCTCTCGGTGAAAGCGCCGCCGCCTGCCAACAAGGTGCGTGTGTTTGAGCCGGATGTTCATGACCACGATCAGGCAGCGGCATCCACGGCTGAGTCCAAACAGGACGGGCGGGCCATGTGGGAGGCATTCCAAGCGCAGCAGCAGATGGATGCGCCCACGATTGTCACGCCCAAAGCCCGGCCCGCGCCTGTGGCGGAGCCGGAGATCGAGCCGGTGATGCCAAAACGTGCGGAGCCGCGGCAGACGCCCGCAGTTTCGCTGGGTGGTCGTGCTGCGGAAAAAAAATTCACACCGGCACCGGCCATGCCGTTGGAGCCAGCACCGGTCAAGGCGGCGCAACACCTGCCTGAAGACTTACCCAAGGAGGAGACGCCTGCGCTCACCGACGTGGCGGAAGATCCCGAGGCCGCGCCGGCGGACAACACGCGGGCGATGAAGGAGGCGAAAAAACGTGCGCTGCTCATGACCCTCGGCGTGCATGTCGTCGTCGCACTCATCCTGCTGCTGATGCATGTGCCGATGCTGGACTTCAATCGGCCGGAGATCGTGGCTACGAGCGCGGTGGAGGAGCTGGAGAATGAATCGTGGAAAAAAGTGACCACCGCAGCGCCGCAGACGAGTCCGATGGCGGCATCGGTCTCGCCGCTGCTGTCCACGGGCATTAGTGACATCGCCATGCCAGCGGTCGATTTCTCGGCCACGGCGAGCGATTTGAACCTAGGCACCTCGTTTGGCTCGTTCGGCACTGGCGTGACCTCGGGGGGTGCCGGAGGGAAGATTTCCTTCCTCGGCAATACGGCCACGGCGAAGCATGTGGTGTTTGTGGTGGATGTGTCAGGCTCCATGTCCGCCTCGATGAATGTGGGCGGCAGCAGCATGTCGCGTTTTGACCTGCTGAAACGCGAGCTGAACAAGAGCATCAGCGCCTTGGCGGCCGGTACAGCCTACCAAGTGCTGCTTTTCTCCGATTTTACCTGGCCGCATGACACCGTGGACAGCAATGACATGCGCGCGCTGAGCGGCTATGAATGGAAGATTACGGCGACGAGCAAAAATGTGAGCATCCCGCGCTTCAGCTACCTCGCGGCCAACCCGTCCAACGTGAACAAGAGTAAAAAGATCATCCTGGATGCGAATAACCCCGGCGGCACGAACTGGGGCAGCGGCCTGCTGATGGCCCTGAAGGGTAGCCCGCGGCCGGAGGTGATCTTTTTCATGACGGACGGCAACCGCAGCGACGAGCAGGGCTGGATCAACGCCGTCAGTGAGGAAAACAGCCGTGGCAAGCGCACCATCATCCACACCACGGCGCTGGGCACCCCAGACGCGGCCAAAGACCTCGCCGAAATGGCCCGCCGCAATGGTGGCAAATTCACCGTGGTCATGGCGGACGGTAAAATCGTGAAGGGTGAGGATTTCCTCAAGTAAGGCTCAGGCCAGCAGGTGCCGCAGCACCGCCGTCACCTCCGCCACTGGCAGGCCGACGACGTTGGTGAAGGAGCCGTCCATGCGGTCGAGCAGCATGTCCGTGCAGGCCTGGATGCCGTAGGCTCCCGCCTTGTCCAGCGGGTTCACTTGGCGGTGATAGTCGCGGATGAGCGCATCTGTCAGCGGCTTGAAGGTGACGCGCGTGATCACATGCAGTTCGTGCTCCACGCTGCCATCACAGGCAAAAACGACGCCAGTGCAGACCTCATGGGTGCGTCCCGAGAGGCGGCGCACCATGCTCAGCGCCTCATCCATGTCGGCGGGTTTGGCGAGCGGGTCGCCATCCACATAGACGAGAGTGTCAGCGCCAAGGGCCAGTGCGCCGGGTGCCTGCAGGCTGCCTGCGACCGCTTTGCGCCGGGCATTTTCACAGGTGAGTTGTTCCGGCGTCAGCGTGGCATCATGCGCTTCCTCGACCTGCGGTGAAACAATGGCAAAATCAAAGCCTGCCTCACGCAGCAGTTCGACCCGACGAGGAGAGGTGGACGCGAGCACCAGCGGGCGCGTTGGTCCGGCCATCACGCACGTTGCTCCACG
>JBDNIB010000557.1:0-4479 GCA_041688535.1 Prosthecobacter sp. | reverse complement strand
TAAGAATGGTCTTCGGCGGCTTGCCCTGCCAGTTTTTGAAAAGAATGGAGGAGCGGACGTTGCGGAACGCTTCCGCGTAGAGATGCCGGTCATCGTTCGGGCGCAGCAACGCCACATCACCACGATTGCGCTGCTCAGGAATCTGCCCCAGCACGGATTCACCTGGAAACAGCGTCTGGAACTCACTGAAGGAGTTCATGCGGTCGTCGAGACGGTCAAACAGCAGCAGCACTACGACGCCTGCGCCAATGCCTGCGATGAGGCCGATCACAATAGGCATCACCCAGTCTTCAACATTTTCTGAAGCTGGCGTTGACCGTTCTTGAATGGCCACATAATCAGACTGCGTCTGGAAATTGCTGGTAAAGCTCTCCACTTTTTCAAACATTTTTTCGTGCGCCAGCCGGGCCGTTTCATACACCTTCTCCAGTCTTGTGTCCTCCGCAATTTTGCCCCCCAGTTCCAGAGCCTCTTTGCTTTTTTCCAGAATCTGCTGATCCAGCACCTGCACACTGCGTTGTATGTCTTCTGTCTGGGAGCGCGTTTCCTGCTGGATCTGTTCAGCATACGAGCGCAGCAGCGATTGTTCCGTCCCCAACTCCTTGGTGATGTCCTGCACTGCGGGATGCTGCTGCTTGAACTGAAGAAGCAGCGAATCCAGATTGGACTTTATCCGTGTAATATTCGATTTCGTGCGCAGATAGTCCTGCTCGGCCATGGTCATACCATAGCTGCCAGGAGAGGTCTCTGATTTGATGCCGGTAGGCTGGGCAGCTTCGGGGGACGAAGCCGCAGGTGATGCCGGGGTCGTACCCGCGTTCAGTGACCGCTCACGTTCGATCATGGCGGCATCCACATCGGCAAGTGCCAGCTTCAATTTCCCCAGAGTCGTGTTAAGACTTTGACGCTGGGCTTGCAAATTATTGAGGAGTTGTGCTGCCGCATTGTTACCGTTGGTAATGATCAGGATGTTGTTGGCTGTCCTGAATTTGGTCAACTGCTCGAGAGCCGCTTCCATGACCTTCTGCTTGGCGATCACCTCCTGCAGGAACTGCTGGAGCACCTTGCCCTGTGCTTCTTCACGAATGTTCAGCCGAAAGGCGATGAATTCATCCAGCAGGGCATCCAGGAAGATTTTGGTGTACTTGGGCTCAGAACCCGTCGCCAAAATGTTGAAAATGGCCGACCCCTTGGTTTGAGCGACTCGAATCTCCACATCAGAATCCTTCAGGTCGGGATTGAGCGCCCGGACACGTTCTAGCGCACGACGTTTCATTTCAGCGCTTTCCACGGTCTCAATGATGGTGCCGTAGAAGTCCGCCTGTTGTTCATGCCAGCGGACACTGTCACTCATCACCATTTGGCCACCAGCCACAAGCTTGGCAAGAGAACGAAACTCCTGGGGGCGACCAGTAATGCGCAATGCCTGAACGCAAACGCCGATGCTTGCTGTCAGCAATAAGAACCACCAACGGCGGCGTAACAGGATTTTGTAACGCTGAAATTTGGCGGATGCCTCATGAATGCGATTCAGCGTGCTTGACTGCCCTTGTATAGGGAGATTGAGAGATTGTTCCATGATGAAGGGTATCCAAGTTGGTTCTGATTCTGCCACGGCCCGCTTACGGCAACTCGTCTAGCAATGCGGGCTTACAGAGTCGCCCCAAATGGCATTTAAGCCATTGGATTTTCAGTCGGTCTCAACGTTCAATTATAAATGTTCAAAGTCGATGAGCCGACACTTTGCCTGATAAATGAGATCAAACTAGACTGTCACGTCCTCAGAAATTCCAGGTCAATTCCTCCACGATGACAACGTCATCCTTACGGATGAAGACATCCTTTTCAAGGTCTCCCTGACGCATGATACCGTCCACATTGACCAGGATGGTTTTATTGCCCTGCGGTGTTTTACGGATGATTTTCACCTTTTTCTTATCGGCGAACTGGGCAAATCCGCCTGCGCGCAAAATCGCCTGGCTAATACTGATGTCCTCATTGGATGGGAGATCGTATTTGCCCTGTTTGGCAATAATCCCAAACATGACATAAAAGTCCAAATCCACTTCACGCTCACGAATTTGATCGTCCGGGTTGAGGATATCGATGGCAATTAGCACCGTGGCGATTTTGAAGAAATTTTTCTCAAGCTCACGCCTGATCGTATACGCGAGATCACGGCAGGTTTTCCCTCTGGCACCGACCAAGCCAATGTAAGGAGCCTGTATCTCTCCGGTGACCGCAACTCTCTGCTGCAAGGCATCACGTCGGTCTTCAACTATGCGAATACTGATCGTATCGCCGACCGATATGGGGCGGTTGTTATCCAAGACATCCATTGACGTCAGCACGGCCGCGCCTGCATTGGCCGATCCCGTCTGCGTTGATGGCTGCCGAGCAGTTCGCGATGACTCAGGAACACGGAAACCAGCATCCTGAGCCTTAGCACCAGACAGAGCCAGCGCTTGAATGAGAATCAGCAAGAGTAACTTTTTCATATAAAGTGAGCATTAAATTGGCCTGCTCCATCACAAATTGAATGAGATGGCGCGATCCCAAGCAACAGACCTATCCAGGCTCCCATTCGTTAGAAATTATAATTGAAACCCACGATCAACCGCGTCTGCGTGGAATCGTTGTTGGCCTGCTTCGTGTCGGTAAGGAAGTAACGATATCCCAAATTCAAGCCAGCTTTGGCCGAGAGCGCATAATTCAGGTCAACTGAAAAGCCATGCTGGTCAGCATCCCCGCCGACGGCCACCGAGTCGGCTCGGCCAAAGTGGTAGCCTGAACCAAGGCGGAGTTTTGATGTCAGTTGATGGGTATAATAGAAATCGAGACCGAATTGAGTTATATCAGACTGGGCACCAGGGAAGGCCGCGTTAGTAAACGATGGTTTGGCATTTTCATAGTAGCCGGAGAGAGAAAATCGTCCGCCCTTCCAAGCGATCATGGAGAGACCATAATTGACAAAGTCGGCCGTGATGAAATTGGAAGCCAAGTTAATGGAAGATTCATGACCAACCGTCAAGGTGTGAGTGAAACGGGCATTCAGTTGGTTGGTGAAGCTCAGGTTGTAATAATAGCCGTCTAGATCGGTTGTGTCACCCGGGCCAAGAGGAGCGAGCACGGTCGGATCTTTAAAATCAAAGATTTGCACACCACCAGATAGCTTCACTGTGGTGGATTTACCAAGAGGCACACTGACGAACATGCCCCAGTTGAACATGGTGGCGTCATTCAGCGTTGGCTGTTCATAGTTTAGCAGGGAAACTCCGCCCTCTGTCCCCAGCACCCATGTGGCCGTAGGGCTATTGGTCAATGAAGCATGTAGCGAGTTCATCGTGCGGTTAAACTGCTCGTTGTTGCTGCCAAGAGCTTTAGAAAGCGTATTGGTCAAGTTGAGAGCAAGTGCCCAGGCCGAGTTGATCTGCCAATTGGCGGCGATGCCAAAGTCATTTTGAAAAACACCGAAGCTGCTGTTTGTGTTGCCACCAACAAATGCATTGTTGGTGGCAGGACGCACAGAGACGCGGTCGTAAATGGTGATGTACACAGGCCCCGCTTTGATGTCGAAAGCCAGAGTGCTACCTGGAAGGATGTTCATCAGATAATTGCCGTTGCCGTATGCGGCGAGTTCCGGGTGGTCAAAATAATGGTCCACCCCAATGCCAGCCGTAAGACTCAAAACATTGTTTTGTGTGACCCGGTAATTGGCACTGATGTTCAGCAGTGTGCTGCTGATGATATCCGAAACGGGAGTGGCCGCACGCCGCACATTGCTGTTGTATTCAAAACCCTGGTAGAGTCCCAGACCAATGTTGACTGGGCCAAGCTTCATATTACGCTTGCCGGAAAGAAACGGGTCGGATGTGTACGTGGGGGCAAAATAACTCAAAGCCTGCGAGTATTGCCCCGAGTAGGTGGTGTAATCCCCCACAGAACGAGCTGCAAACGCGGTGCTGCCGCTTCTCACCGAAGGTTGCGAAATATCGCGGTCTGAACGAAGCAATTGCTGGAGGCTTTGGAAGCCCTCCTGATCTTCCTGGCTGACATATGCACCTTTTTCATAATCATAGACAACATCACCGCTGCGTGCGGCAGGCGCTGTCTTTTTCATCTGACTGGTGCGATTGCGGAAATCATTGAAAAAATTACTCGTCTGTGAGGGGGACACCCCAAATTGCGCGTTTGCCTTTTGAGGCATCAGGCAGGCCGTCAGGAGGGAAATCACCAGTGTGGCGGCACTGATGGAAGATGATCGGGAGTGATTAATCGGCATGAAGGGAGTGGTTGGAGCGATAATTAAAGCAGATAAAAGCAATTTTACGGCCCTTTGTCCATATCAAAATTTTCCTCTTTTTGTCACATTGCGATATTCATTATCAGACGCCTCCGCAAAAAGTCGCTGGGCCATTCATTCACTGAACGAGCTGATACTACCAAGGCGTTAGGAGCAGATGCGTCACATCAAAGAGG
>JBDNIB010000556.1:0-3029 GCA_041688535.1 Prosthecobacter sp. | reverse complement strand
TCGGCGAGCCAGACGTTGCCCGCAGCATCCACCGAGATGCCTTTCGGCCCGCTGAGCGTCGCGAGCTTGGCGGGGCCGCCGTTGCCGGTGAAACCTTTGGCTCCGGTGCCTGCGGCGTGGAAGATTTTGCCAGCCTTGAGGTCGAGCTTGAAGACTTGATTCCCCTCGCGTGTAACGACCCAGAGGTTGCCGCCTTTGTCGAAATCCATCGAGCGTGGTCCTTTGAGCGGCGTGCCAACGATGGGTGCGCCATCGGGTGTCGCGCCCGGTTTGCCGGTGCCGGCGAAGGCGCTGATCGTGCCGGTTTGCAGGTCAATGCGGCGGATCACATTGTTGCCGATGTCGCAGACATACAGACTGCCATCGGGGCCGAACTGGATGCTGTGTGGCTGCTTGAACTGCGCCTTCACCGCCGGGCCACCGTCGCCGCTGTAACCAGCCACGCCGGTGCCGGCGATGGTGGTGATGATCTTCGTCTTCATGTCGATCTTACGCACGGCATGATTGGTCATGTCCACGACATAGAGATCGCCGTTGGCATCGAAACGCAGCTCATGCGGCAGATTGAAGGTGGCCTGCAACGCGGGGCCGCCATCGCCGCTGTAACCTTTTGCGCCGGTGCCAGCGATGGTGCAGATCGTGCCATCTGGGGCCACGCGACGGATGCGCTGGCCGGTGTACTCGCAGAACCAGATCGCGCCATCAGGGCCGCGCACGACACCGAAGGGATTGTCAATCTGCGCGGCGGTGGCAGCGCCGCCATCACCGCTGCCGCCTTTGACGCCGGTGCCGGCGAAGGTGCTGATGGCCCATTCGGCAGTGGCAAGTGAGGGGAGGAAGAGAGTGAGAAGGAAAAGGGTGCGCATGACTTGTTAAAAGACGCGTAATCCTGTCACGATCCATCGTCATTTTCATATATCGCGTGCTTGTGGCTTGCACATGCCGCGCATTTCGGGTTCCTATCGTCCCACCATGAAAATCTCCTTCTGCGGCGCGGCTGGCACCACCACGGGTTCAAAACATCTCATTGAGGTCAATGGCCAGCGCATCCTGCTCGACTGCGGGTTGTATCAAGGCCGCCGCCATGAGGCATTCGAGCGCAACCGTGATTTCCCCTTTGATCCGGCCAAGGTCAATGTCGTGGTGCTCTCGCATGCGCATATTGATCACAGCGGCAATCTTCCGCACCTGTGCAAACGCGGCTTCACCGGCAACATCTTCGCCACGCCTGCCACGCGTGACCTGTGCAGCATCATGCTGCCGGACGCGGCCTACATTCATGAGCGCGACATCTCCTGGTTGAACAAGCATCGCAAATGCGACGACTTGCCGCTGCTCGAAGCTAGCTACACGCGGGCGGATGCGGAGAAGTGCCTGCGGCAGTTTGTTTCCGTGGGCTACCACCGCCCAATGATCATCGCTGATGGCGTGACGATGACATTCATCGACGCCGGGCATGTGCTCGGCTCCGCGCAGGTCGTATTGGACATTGATGATCGTCAGACTGGCAAGAAATCGCGCCTGCTGTTCTCCGGCGACATCGGCCGGCCGGATAACGACCTGCTGATGGATGCCGAAGCCTGCGAGAAGGTGGATTATATCATCATGGAGAGCACCTACGGCGGGCGGCATCATGCGAGCGCTAGGGATTCCAGCGAGCAGATCTGCCAAATCATCCGCCGCATCTTGCAGCAGCGTGGCAAGCTCATCATTCCCGCCTTTGCCGTGGAGCGCACGCAGCAGTTGCTCTACACGCTCGATCAACTGCGTCACGAGCAGAGTATTCCCGTCATTCCCACCTTTGTGGACAGCCCGCTCGCGGTGAAGGCCACGGAAATCTTCCGCCTGCACACCGACGACCTTAAACCCAGCGTGCGCGATGCGGTGTTCATGCGCAATGATCCGTTTGGTTTCGAGGGACTCCAGCTCGTGCGCTCGGTGGATGAATCGAAGAGCCTCAACAAGATCAAGGGTGCCGCCATCATCATCTCCGCCTCCGGCATGGCCGAATCTGGCCGCATTTTGCACCATCTGCGCAATAACGTCAGCAATGATCACAACATCCTGCTCTTCGTCGGCTACTGCGCGCAAAACACGCTCGGCTGGAAACTCCGCGAAGGTCACCAGAAGGTGAACATCCTCGGCGACGAATTCGTCGTGAACGCCGATGTCGAAATCCTCGACTCATTCTCCGGCCACGCCGATCACAACGAGTTGCTCGGCTGGTTCGACCGCGTCCAAGGCCCGAAAAGCCGCGTCTTCCTCGTTCATGGCGAACCTGATCGTTCCTTAGCGCTCAAGACTGCGCTGGATCAACAGCACACGGACAGCAAGATCGAGATCGCGGTGATGAATCAGCAGGTGGAGCTGTAAGGCTCCGCCGTTGCTCCTGCGCCGCGCTCGAATTGGCATAGTTCGTGATGGCGGTCTATTCGCGCGTGAACAGTTTGCGGAAGAACCGGCCGACTTCGACGCCGGTGTCACCGGTCCACTCCCAGGCGTTGCGGGCGCCGCGTTTCACGTCTTCAGCGGCACGCTCGCCTTGGGAGTCGAGCTGCGGCGCTCCAGGTGCAACCGTGCTGTAGGCATTGCCCCACTGCTGGTGGATGACTACGCCGGTTTCTGCGGAGATGACGATGAAGCCGATCTCAGCGCCAGCCGTGTCTTGCAGGGCGAGACCCCATTCAGGAGCGCCAGTGGTTATGTTGGCCGCGAGCTGGTAGGACACACTGACAAAATTAGCTTTCGCCAAGGTGGCGGACTGCACGGCGACTCTACGGGCATCCGCGGAGCGATACTTGATGCGGTTGAAGGCGATGGCCTGGGATGGGACGCGGCCCAGCAGCTTGGCCCCGGCTCCGTCAGCGCTGGGTGCCCAGCCGCGTGCATCTTGGGTGAGTTTGGCACGCACCAGTTCGCCTTGGCGGAAGGGATCACGCGCATAGACGCTCCATTGCGTGGGTTCGGCGGCGGCGGTGGTGGATTGGACCAAGACGATGCCTTCGGAGGTGGCGGCACCGTATTCCTGA
>JBDNIB010000555.1:0-10026 GCA_041688535.1 Prosthecobacter sp. | reverse complement strand
CTAACACCCGTCGCATGTCGCCCGCGATCTGCGGTGTCTGGCCGGTGAGTTCCTGAATCGTCTTCGCGGCAGTTTCCGCCCGTTTGGAATCCGCGTCACACACCCACGAAAAGATCACGTCGTCACGTTTGCACATCGTCTTGATGTGATTCGTGCCCATCCCACCAGGGCCGATGAAGGCGAGGTTGATCTTGTCTGCGCTAGCAGCGGCTTTGAGCAACGATGGCGCGGCAAGCGTGGCGAGAGCGAATTGACGGCGGGTAAGTGTGTTCATGGCAGGCGAAGTACGCCGCCAATCCCACTCTCCATGCGAAACAGCTCCGTTTAGGTGGCCTTCACCGCCGCAACGATCTTCTGCGCGGCGTCGGTCAAGTCGCTGGAGCTGGTTTTGTGTCGTTGCTGTTTTTCGCCTGAAATGTCTTCGCATAGCCTGTCAACTATCGCCCCTCGACCCTTTCTTGCCGCTGATAAAAATACCGAGCAGTCCGCTTCAACAGACACTAAAGCGAAAACCACGTCAGGCACTGCGGTCATTCGGAAATTACTGCCGCAACGATAAATAGGATCAGGCTCAGGCACCAGGCGACGGCAAGATACGAACCGACAGTGCGCCTCTTCGATTCGGTTGAGCACGCGTTGCAACGGAAACGGCGCTGCTGTGATTGGTGGATAAGAACAGTGAGGACAATGCCGCCAAATATGAGTGCCATAATGCTTGGGCGTGGTTGCGCTATCACGCATGGCGAAAGAACGGCGGATTGATGGCAGGAGGGACAGACCAGCGAAGCCTCCCACGCGGCGGACGAACGAAATAAGTAAAAGGCGGAGATGGCCGCCATGACCACGAAGGTGAGCAAGGCCAAATGCACGATGAGATACATCTCCTCTTGCTGCGTGATAGCGAGGGCATAACCAGCGCTCGTGACGAGTGCTGATACAGCGAATAGGCCGGAAAAAAGTTTCCTCATTTCACGGTGCGTTCAGAAACGTCTAATATGGAAGGTGATTCACAAATCTGCCGGTTTCGCACACATCACCGCTTCGCCTTCGTCGCGATGGCTTTGTAGTAGCTCTCGATCGCGGCGCGGTATTCGGGGGCGGCTTCACTTCTCGTAGCTTCGGTGAGGTCGTCGGCCATTTTTTGTGGGAGGTGGCCCCAGTCGCCGTTCACGAGGACGGTCATCTGGCCGAGCACGCCGTCTTGCAGTTCGGTGGATTGATTGCCGCCTTCGCTGCTCTGGGCCTGGGAGTTCTGGCCCTGTTGCTGCTGGTTTTGCGCCATCTGCTGCTGGCCGGGTTTCTGCCCGGGAGTCTGGCCCTGATTGCGGGAGTCGGCCATGCTCTGCTGCTGAGCCTGCTGCGCTTGATTGAGTGAGTTCTGCGCCTGCTGGCCCTGTTGCTGACCGGCCTGCTGCTGTTGTTGGCCGTCTTGGGCCTGCTGCTGACCGCTCTGCATGGGATGAAGCTGCGCATCGAGTTGATCGAGCGCCTGCGCGAGCATCTGGCCCTGCAACTGCTCCAGCGGTGAGGCGAGCATTGGCGGGGCGGTCTGGCTGGCGGTGGCTTCGGCTGCCTTAGCGGCTTTGGCGGCGCTGGCCTGGCTCTGCTGTGCGGCCTGCGGGTTCGGCACGGGATTGGCCTGTGTGGCCTCGGCCTGTTGGGCGGCCTGTTGCAATTGATTGCTGGCTTGCGCTACCTGCTGCGCGGCATCTTCATCACCCAGGCGCTGCTGATGGCGGGAGACGCGGGCGAGATCATTCGCGGCTTGCTTCTGCGCCATGCCGTTTTGCACGGCCTGCTGCGTTTCCTTGGCAACGGCCTGTTCGGACTGCTGCGCGGTGTTCTTCGCGACTTCGGCCAGCGCTTTCTGCATGGACGGGTTTTTCGGGAGCTCTTTTTCCAAAGCCGCTAGCACGGCCTGCGGATCCTGCTGCGCGTCCTGCGCCATTTCCGCCAGCTCCTTGGCGCGGTCATAGGCTTCATCCAGCGGCTCCTGCACGCCGAGTTCCTGCTCCATCTGTTGCATGGCGGCCTGCTCGGCCTCGGTGAGCTGCTGGCCCTGCTCCGTCTTCTGCATGTTCTGCGCGAGCTGTTGGAGCGCTTGCGCGGTCTGCTGCTGCGCGTCGGCCGCGGCTTGCAAGTTCTGCGCCTGTGGTTGGCTCTGCGTGGCTTGCGCGGCCTGTTTCAAATTTTGCGCGATCTGTGGGGACTTCTCCTGCATCTGCGCCAGCGCCACGTCGGCGGTGCGGGCCATCTGTGCGTCCGGTTTTTTCGTCACATCAGCGGCGTTGGCCTCCTGACGCAGCGCGGCTTGGAGCGCGGTCATTTTTTCGGCGTTCTTGGCGGCTTCGGGGCGCAAATCCTGCGCTTTCTCCGCGACTTCTTCGACCGGTTTCTCGGCCTTCGCGTCATTGGCGGCGGTTTGCGTTTCCTGCTGCGTTTGGGTCAGATCCTCAGCCACGCGCTTCATCATTTCACTGACTTCAGGCGTCAAGGCGGCGAGCTGGGCGCGGGCGGCGGCCACCTGCGGCTGCAACTGCGCGGCGAGTTCGTTCGCCTTGCGCTGCGCGTCGGCGGTGGCCTGTTGGGAAGGTGCCGTGTTCAATTCCTGACCGGCCTGCTGTTGCGCGGCTTGCTGGGCGAGCTGCTTGCTTTGCTCAGCGGCGTTGCGGGAGGCATCGCTGGCCTGCTGCGCGGCCTGGCGCAGGTTGTTCGCGGCCTGCGGGTCGTTTTTCTGCATGGCTTCCGGCAGACGGGCGCGATTGATCTTTTCGGGGAGTTGTTGCAGCGCCTCGGCGGCGGCTTTGACCTGCGCGTTGCTCTGCGCGAGATCCTGGCGGTGCGCGGGCTGCATGGCCTCGGCCTGCGCGGATTCAAGTGCCTGCGCGGCATCCTGCGCGAGTGCGTCCGCCTCCAGCGCCCGCGTGGC
Organism: Prosthecobacter sp.; assembly: GCA_041688535.1. Lineage (GTDB taxonomy): Bacteria > Verrucomicrobiota > Verrucomicrobiia > Verrucomicrobiales > Verrucomicrobiaceae > Prosthecobacter. The sequence continues at coordinate 7,097 of JBDNIB010000555.1, read as the reverse complement.
GAGAGCGAGCTGGGTGGCTTGTTCCTTCAAAGCGCCCAGTGCCTTGGTGGCCTCGTTCGGCGGGGCTGCGGCTTGACGTTTTTTGTCCTTGTCCTTGTCCGGCTCAGGCACGGCGATTTTTTTGGCCTCGGCGGTCATGCGGGCGAGTTCATCCGCCGCACGGCTGGCGCGGTTCATGTCGAGCGCGGCCTGGGTGTTGGTGAGGCGGTTCTGCTCACGCAACTCCGCTTGGTCCTGCAACTGTTTCGCCGCTGCGGCGAGCTGCTGCTCCGCTTTCTCAGCAGGCGGGGGCGCGTCGTTCTTGCGCTTGGCGGCATTGCGTGGATCACGGGCGGCGTTTTCGGCTTCAGCGAGGGAATTTTTGGCTTCCTCCAGTTTGGCGAGCGCTGGGTTGTCCTGCTTACCGAGCTGTTGGCGGCGCTGGTTGGCGTCATTCATCGTCTGCTCAGCGATGCTGCGTGACACATCGGCAGCCTGCTGCAAACGGCTGCGCAGATTGTCGGAGGCGCCGTAGAGATGCTCGGGGCTTTTGGTTTGATCCGCCTTGTCGAGGCTACTGGCGAGATCGCTGCCGGATTCGTTGAGTTTTTTGTCGAGATCCTGCAACTGATTGCGATTGCGGCCATTTTGCGCGGTATCGAGCTGCTGGAGGTCTTTTTGCAGCGTTTTCGTCTGCGCCATGAGAGCGCGCTGCTGCTCCTGCCATTGCGGGCGCTTTTCGGCATCGCGATTGGCGGGCAGGGCGTTTTCGGTGAGCAGTTTGGCCTGCCGCTGCAGTTGCTGCGATTCCTGGGCGGCGATTTTGGCGGTGTCCTCGGCGGCAAAGGCGCGTGCGGCGTCCGCGATGACGCTGGCATTGGCGGCGGCTTCGCTGGCGGCACGTTTGAGCTGCTCGGTGCTCTCGATGGCTTCGGTGTTGAGTTTTTCCAACTCGGCGAGGTTCGCACGGCGCATCTGCGCGAGGCGTTCGCCCAGCAGTTGGGCTTCGGCGGCATCAAGTTGGTTGGGGGCGTCGCGCGCGGCTTCCTTCAAGGCATTCCACAACTCGTCCGCTTCGGCTTTGACCTGCTCAAGTTTTTCCTGGGCGGTGGCGAGTGCGTTTTCGGCCTCGTTCTTCGGCTGATTGGCGTCTTTCTTTTGGGTGCGCTCGGTTTTGCGCACTTTTTCGAGGGCTTTGCGCAGTTCCTGGGTCTGTTCATTGAGTCGCTCGGCCCGTTGGGCGAGGCGGCGTTGCGACTCGGCCCACTGACGCTGCTGCGGGTCGATGGTTTGTTCCAGAATGATGACGCGCACCGGCGGTGACTCGGCTTTCTGCCCTTTCAAATCGGTGGCGATGAGTTTCACCAGCAGCGCGTCGCCAGGCTTCACGCCGAGCGGTGCGAGCGGGATCAGCGTCTGCACGGGCGCTTCTTTCGTGGCCTTGGCGATGGGGAGGTCGCGCTCGGTCCAACCTGCGCCGTTGATGGCATGCGCGATTTTCACGCTGCTGAGACCGACATCGTCAGTGGCGATGGCGGCGATGCGCACGGCTTCATCCGGCAGTAGCTCGATTTGTTCGAGGGGATCATTGATCTGCGCGGTCGGCGGCAGGTCGGGAATGTGGTGATGCGCCAGGGCGTGCTCTCCTCATTGGTGAAGCCGGTTTCCTGCGCCTTCAGCGCGATCTGCCAGGAGGCGTGCTCCAGCTTCACGGCGATGTCTGCATGGATCAATCCATCCGGCTGCGTGGTCGCAGCGAGGGTTTGTTTGGCCAGCTGCTCGGGATTCAACACGAGATCACTTTGCGTGACGGGTTGGTTCGTTTTGAGCGTGAGTTTGATGGTGGAGCCGTCGAGTGCTTCGATGTCGCCATGATCGGCGGTGCTGGTGGTTTCCGGCCAGCCGGAATAGGCGGGCGGCACGATGGTCTGGGTGAACTCGACAATGCGCGGACGCGCACGGGCGCTGAATGTGCGCCAGGGCGTGATGGCATCTGCGGCATGGATGCGGTAGCGCACATCGCTCTGGCCCACAGGCACGATGCCCTCAAAGCGCAGGCTGCTCACGTTGGAGAGTTCGCTTAGGCGCGGCTTCGAGCCTGCGGATTGAATTTCCAGCGTGACCAGCGCGGGCTTCGGCCCCTCAGTTTCGATGACCAGCGGCATCTCTGAGCCGATGGGGGCCAGCGTGTTCGTGGCCGCGGGTTCCAGGATGTGGATTTTCACCGAGGCGGGCCGCTCCAGATTGGCAAAGGGCAGGGCCGCACGGGCAAAGAAACCGCGCAGGTGCAAGCCGGGTACGAAACACAGCGCCAGAATGAGCAGAGCGATGCTGCCGGTGGCCAGGAACCACGGTTTCAAGCTGCGCGTGGGCAGGCGGGTGCTCCAATCAATGCCTTCCACCGAGGCGGCCACGTCATCCTGCAGTTTTTCACGAAACTCGGCCGAGTCGCGGATGTCGGAGCCGTCATTGGGATCGGCCAGCTCCACAGCGGCGAGCAGGCGTTCGCGCAGGGCTGGTTCGGCGGCTTCGATGAGCTTCGCGGTGCCTTCTTTGCCGCTAGCTTGGGCAATGAAGCGCCAGGCGACCTGCCACGCGGCATACAAGGCCCCGGCATACACGAGCAGCGTGATCCATGGGCGAATCAAATCCGGCATGAACCAGGCGCGGTCGAGCAGCGCGATGAGCAGGAAGGCAGCGAGGGCAGTGGCGATAGCGCAAAGCAGGGCGCGGGCTTGCAGCAGTTGCTGACGGCGTTGACGAAAGCGTTGCAGGGCTTCGTGCGTGGCGGGACGGAGGGCGAGGTTCATGAGAGAGTGCGTGGCTTAACGCGGCTGGCTGGAGCTTCTTTTCGGGATCACGGCGGATGTCCTATATAAAGGCAAAACCGTGCCTCTTGATAGCAGGTTCGGCACCTGCCCGTATTTATCGCGCAGTCTTTGATGCATTGGGACACACGACTTATCGCGGAGCCGGGGGAATTGGCAGATTTTCTGAGCTGATTTAATCTCTGCGTCCTCGGCTTCCTGGCGGAAAAACCGACGTGAGACGGATTTGGAATACGGCGTTTCTCAAAACAGGGAATTCCATCAAAAACGAAAAACTTACTTTCTGAAAGGCACTGCTTGGCATAAATATCATTGAAACAGAATCAAATCAGAACACTGAAACCGGATTCATTGTGGAAAGTTCAGAATCAACATCGCCGAAATTGACACCCTTAGCTTTGGGCCTGCCTCCGGCATTGTCTCCGGCTGAGGCTGTGAACCCCTTCGCGGATGATGTCTGCGCCGGGCCCTTCGGCGTGGAGGAAAACCGCTCCGTGCCGGGCCTGAACGTGGACATTCTGGGCCAATTGACGGCGACGATTGATGAACGCCAAAGCAGCGTGGGTCGTGTATGCGGGCATCCGCTGCTGCTGCTCAAGGCCCCGCGTGCGGGCTATGGCAAGACGCATCTGCTCGGCCGTCTCACGGCAGCGGCAGGCGGGCAGGTGGTGCTGGTGCCGTTAGCGTTTCGATTGGAAGACGAGATTGGCATCGCCGCAGTAGCGGTGCGTGGTTTGGAATCCATGGCCCGGGCGGAAACGGCGCGTGAAGGCTGGACGAAACTGCGTGAAGCCTGTGCGGGCGTGTGCGCGGCCCTAGTTCGGCGCTTGATCGAAAGCGATACGCTACCCTGTGCGAACAAGGAACAGGCGCTGCGCGTGCTGACGGGCGATCCGGTGGAAATTTTCGATCTGAACGGCAGTGCGCGAATGATCGGTGACTGGGTGCGCAAGCATGAGGCGCAGCTTCGTCAGCCGATGACCGAGCAGGCGATGAAGCGGGTGCCGGCGATCCCCGCCGCGCTCGAATCATGGGTGGATGCCATGCTCAACCACGCGCTGGACGGCGGCATGTCGAAGATGGCAGTGCTGCGCATGCTGGCGGCAGACGGGGCAAATGAAGGGCCGGTGACGTGGCTGCGCCTGCTGGGCCTGTGGCGTCCGGTGGTGCTGCTGGTGGATCATTTGGACGCGTATTATCGCCATCCCGAGGCTGGACTGCGCATCGCCTCGCTACTACTCGACATGTCGGAAATGGACGGCGTGCATGTGGTGCTGAGCTTGAACCAGGACGTTTGGCAGGCCACCTTTGGTCATCATCTGCCCAGCGCGATGGAGGACCGCCTCACCGCGTCGCAAATGCTGCTGCGTGGCATTGGTGAAAGCGAGGCGGCGGCGTTGCTGCGGCTGCGGCTACGGCACGCGGGCATCGGCGGCGATGAGGCGAATGAATTCACCGGGTTCGTGGATGTGAAGCGCTATTTCCTCGGTCGGCCACTCGGTTCGGTTTCCGCTCGGGTCTTTTTGCGGCATGTGGCGAAGCAGTGGGACTTTTTCCAGCAGACCCTGGCCTCACCGCCGCCGCTGGCATCGATTTCGCCACAAAGAGCGGCGCAAGCAGACGAGGACTCCGGCATGCTGCCGTTGCTGACGGAAACCATTCCTGACAGCGAGCCGTCAGCCGCAGACGAGATGTCGATTTTTGACTCCAGCACCACGGCGCAGATGAAGCTCATGGCCGAAGGGCTGGCGGAACCGACGCCGGCGCTGCCGCAGCAGCTCGAGCCGCCGTTGCCGGTCATCAAGGGCACCTACCTGCCGCCGCCAAGCGCGGTGGAGGCACCTGTGGAGCCGGTTCGTTCAGCGGAGGCCAAGCAGCAGACGCAGTTCTCGCCGAGTTCGGCGGGCGCGTTTGAAAATCTGCGCGAAATGCTGGGCAAACTGCGCCAGCCGAGTGTTCCCGGCCCCGGCGCGGATGACAGCAGCACGCACGTTGTCGCCAAGCGTCTGGCGGGCGTGATGAATTCCGTCGCACCGGCGGCGGTGGCAACTGTGGCCGCTGCGGTGGCTCCCGCTACAGCACCCGTGCCGGTGGATGCGGAGCGTGACGCGCTGCTGGGGCGTTACCAAGCATTGCGGCTGCAAATGTCCGCCGAGGCCGACTCCCTGCCGCTGGATTACACGAAACTGGCGGAACTCATTCGCCTAGCGGGGAAACGCTTTCCGCTGGTGCGCTTTAGCGAGCATGAGCTGCCCGGCCTCACCGGTCGCTATGCGATGTGCTGGTCCTTGCAGGGGCTGGAGGTCATCTTCGGCCTCGCGAATTTTGCCGACACCTCCTACTGGCGCACGCTGGCCGGGTTTGCCGCCGGTCGTCTGGCCGAGCTGAGTGCCAACGCCATTGAGGCCGTGCCGAAGCTGAAGATCACCACCTTCAAAACCGACCGCGAGCAGCAGAGCTGGTCCATGCTGCAGCAGAGTAGCGCCGTGCCGGAAGCGCTGCGCCCGCATGTCGATGCGATCCACCTCGACACCCCGGCCGTGGCCGCGCTCTACGCCATGCAGCGCATCATCAAGGAGTCCGAAAGCGGTGCCCTACAGGCCGCCCCCGCGCAGGTGATGAGCGTGCTCGCCCGCGAACTGGATTTCTTCTGGAAGCGCGTGACGCGAGCGGGGTGAGGGAGCGCTCCATTTTTTAGGTCTGCGCTCATCTTCTGCAACCATCCTCGGCGGCATGCGGCTGGACTTTGCCGGCAACTGTGTCAAATCCGCGTGGCATGCCTGAAGAAAACGAGATTCTCTCCGTCACCCAGCTCACCCGCGAGATCCGCGAGGTGCTGGAGGGGCGCATCGGCAGCGTGTGGGTGGAGGGCGAGATCAGCAACCACCGCCTGCAATCCTCCGGGCATCATTACTTCACGCTGAAGGACGCGGGGGCGCAGCTTTCCTGCGTGTTTTTTCGCGGCGCTGCCGCCCGCTGCACCGCGCGTATTCAGGACGGGGCGCTGGTGCAAGTGCATGGCGAGATCAGCGTGTATGAACCGCGTGGCCAGTACCAGATGGTGGTCAAACAGGTGCAGGCGAAGGGCAAAGGCACCCTGCAGGAGCGGTTTGAGGCGCTGAAGCGGCAGTTGCACGGCGAAGGACTGTTTGATGAGGAAAACAAGCGTCCCATTCCACGCTTTCCGGGCGTGGTGGCGCTGGTCACCTCCCCCACGGGCGCGGCGATCCAGGACATGCTGAACATCCTCACGCGGCGTGCGCCGTGGGTGCGCGTGCTGGTGTTTCCGGTGCGCGTGCAGGGGCAGGGGGCGGAGCTGGAAATCGTGCGTGCGCTGCAAGTGCTCGGCAATGCCGAGGCACACGGCCTGCCGGTGCCGGACACCATCGTCGTGGGTCGTGGCGGCGGCAGTTTGGAGGATCTGTGGTGCTTCAATGAGGAGGCGCTGGCCCGTGCCATCGCCGCGTGCCCGATCCCGGTCATCGCCGCCGTCGGGCATGAGATTGACTTCACCATCGCCGACTTTGTGGCCGATCTGCGCGCGCCCACGCCCAGCGCGGCGGCGGAACTGCTCGCGCCCGACCGCGCCGAGCTGCTGCGGCACTTTGACAGCATCGCCCGCACGCTGAAAGCACGCGTCGGCACGTTGCTCGATCATCAGCAGCACGTCCTCGAACTCACCGCCAAAGGCCCGCTGCGGCATGCGCCCGAGCGTTTGCTGCAACAGGCGGAACAAAACGCGGACGAGGCCGAATCCAGACTGCGCGACGCCGTGCGCGAGCGCATGCAGAGCCTGGCCGACGATCTCACGCAGAAGCAGCACGTCCTCGCCGCGCATCATCCGCGCGTGCAACTGGCCGAGGCGGTGCATCGGGCGGAAAACTACGCGCAACGGCTGCGCCAGGGGCTGTTTCACCGCTTGGACCGGCTCACGGACCGGATGGAGTCACGCGGCGAGCTGCTGAAGCACATCGGCCCGCAGTCCGTCCTCGCGCGCGGCTTTTCCTTCACCACGAACGCCGCCGGGCGTGTGCTCAAAGATGCGGCGGAGGTGAGCGATGGGGACGAATTGCTGACGCGGCTCGCGAACGGGACGGTGTGTAGCGTGGTGAGTGGGAAGAAGTGAGTCGTAAGACGTTAGAAGTAAGAGGTCATTGCGCCAAGATAAACACAGATAAGGAGGACATCAGACAAACAGTAAAATGAAAGTTAGAACATCGAAACCTTATAACGCAGCCCAGCGGGTAAGAACCCCGCGCGGTAAAGTCTGGAGCCAGACAGCCGGAAGCG
>JBDNIB010000554.1:0-3471 GCA_041688535.1 Prosthecobacter sp. | reverse complement strand
TTATAATTATAATAAAACATCATTCCGGCGATGCACCCTGGCCAGACTCATGACATGATCAAGCTGGACGAAGAGCTGAAGTTCCTCGTTCTCCTTGGTGCGGAGCGTGCCTTCCTTTTGCCTGAGCAGCAACTCGGCGACGCGCTTCTCGGCTGCGTTCGATGGCTTAAAGGCGCTGAGCTTCTCGGCACCCGCAGCGTCGGCGATGAACTTGACGATTTCCTCGAAGGGTTTCATAGGGCGGAGTTTAGGCGGATGGGTCTGGGTTTTCCAGCGGCGTTTGATGGAGATTCACGCGCCGACTTCTTCCACGTCTTCACCCAACTCCTCCAAGATGCCGCGCAGGTCGGTCATGATGGCGGTCATTTCCTCCATGGCGCTGGTGGCGAGGACGGCGGGATCGGGGAGGTCGGCGCTGGATTCGGCGCTGTCGTCCTTGAGCCAGGCGATCTCGAGGCTGTCGTCGCGCTCGTCGCGGGCGGCTGTTTCGCTGAGATGGCGCTTCTTGCGCTGGAATTTGGCGATGAACTGTTCCCGCACGAGCACGCGGGCCTCTTCGGTGCTGACGGTGGTGAGTTCTTGGACGAGCTGAGTGAAGCCGATGCCAGGATCGACCACGACGGGCTTCATGGCGGTGATGTCCTGCAAGGCCTCGTAAATACGCACGGCATCGTAGATGCGGAAGGTGTCCTTGCCGATGGCATCACACTGGCGCGTGGCGCGTCCGAGCATCTGATCAAACAGGATGCGGCTGTTCACGCGACGGAGGAAGACGAGGTTGCAGATCTCCGGCACATCAATGCCGGTGGTGAGCAGATCGACCGTGACGGCGATGTTCGGGTGACGTTCGTTTTTGTAACGGCGGATGAGTTGGAGCGGCTTGTCGGCGACGCCAGTGATCTTGATAACGGCGTCGTCATCCACGGTCCCCCAAACTTTGACGAATGCCTTTTTGAGCAGATCGACGACGAGGTCGGCATGAGCGTCCGTGACACAAAAAATGAGCGTCTTCTGCCGTGAGGCGGGATCGAGTTCCTTGGCGAGGTAATCACACACCACCTCATTGAAAGGCAGGGTGATGACCTTCTTGTTAAAGTTCTCGACCTCGATCTTGATCTCATCCGCGGCCTTGAAGAGTTCGATCTGACCTTGCTGCTTCTGGTAGAGCTTCACGTCCTCGCCCTTCTGCCAGACGATGCCTTCCTCAGAAAGCTTGGTCTTGATGCGGATGGGCGGCTCGTGGTCGATGAGGTGGCCGTCGATGACCGCCTCGCGATAGCTGTAGGTGTAGATCGGCGGGCCGAAAATTTCAGTGGTGTGCAGCGCGGGTGTGGCGGTGAGGCCGATCTTCACGGCGTCGAAGTAATCGAGCACGCGGCGGTATTTCGAGATGTAGTCGTCATAGCTGCGGAAGCTCATCTCGGTGTCGGAAAGCTCGCGGTCGAGCAGGTAGCTGCGGTGGCATTCATCGACCACGATGCAGTCGTATTGATCCACGGCAGGCGGCAGCACACCTTCTGAAGGCGACAGCACGCGCTGCACCATGCCCTGAATGGTGGCGATGTGAACGGCGTTCTCCGAGTCGAACGTGGCCTCGTCGAGTTCCTTGATGCCGAAGATGTGGCAAAGGTTTGCAGGCTCTCCATGCGCGTATATTTGAAAGCATTCGCGGCCTGCTCGCCAAGTGCAGAGCGGTCCACGAGGAACAAGATGCGGCGGAAGCGTTTCGTCTTCAGCAGACGGTAAATGAGGGCGATGCAGGTCTTCGTTTTGCCCGTCCCAGTGGCCATGGCGAGCAGAAGGGCGCGCAGGCCTTTTTCAATGCCCGCCTCGGTGGCAAGGATGGCAAGCTGCTGGTAGTCACGCACGATGAAGCCGTAATCGAAGGTCTCGTCGGCGAGCTGGGCATGAGCGGCGGCTTTGTCCCGGTGCAAGGCATCCATGAGCCCCTCCGGCGAGTAGAAGCCATCGAGCGCACGGCCGAGGTTATCCGTGCGGCGCACATCACGGAACCAGATACCGCTTTCCGTCTCGATCTGGCGCAGGAAGGGGCGGCCATTGGCGGAGAAGAGGAAGGGCAGGCGGAACTCGCTCTTCGCGCCCCAGTTCATCTCATGCATCTCCGTTTCATCGGAAGGAATGAAGCCACGCGCATAACGCGCCGCCTGCTGAAGGGAGGCGGAGACATTCACGTTCTTGCGCTTCGCCTCCACCGCCGCCAGTGGCGTGAAGCCGACAAACAGCATGTAATCCGCCGGGCCGCTGTCCGTGGGCCATTCGGCAATCGCCATGTTCTTTCCCTTCTGCGGGCGCGCGCCTTTTGAATAGCGCAGGTTTTGGGTGTCCACCTCCCACCCGGCCATGCGGAGCTGACTGTCGATGAGCTTGCGGGTGGCGGCTTCATCGAGTTCGACATGCTGCGCCGCAGCGTTGGAGGCGGTGACGAAGGCCGCCACCTTTGCGGTGGGCAGGGCGATAGTTGCGGCCTGCTGCGCAGCGAGACGTGCCTTGAGCGCATTCTTTTCCGCCTCCACCTCGGCGGCCATCTGCCCCCAAAAGGATTGCTCGCTCTTGGCGTTCTTGAGCTGTGTCTCGGTGTTGGCGAGGAGCTTCTCCTTTTCCTGATGAGCTGCCTGATAAGTGGCGAGCGCCTGCGTGAGCTTGTCCAGCTCGGCGCGGAGTTCCTCCGTCTCATCCGCAGGCGACTGGGGTGGGATGAAGGGGCCGGATTTGAACTTGGGGTCTTTGAAGGTGCGCTGGAACCAGACGCCGATCTGCCAGGCGAGCTTCAACGTCGTCAGGGCGGTGCGGTGATCCCCCGAGAGCGCGTGATTGGCCGCATTGCCGGTGCGGCGTACCTCGCCAAAGATCTGGTAAATCTCACGCGGCAGGATGCCCTGATCGCGCAATCGGCCCAGCAGCTCGTATTGCCCCTCCTCGGGCAGGTCGAGCAAGCCAACGTGGCTGGCGACCGTCTGAGCGAGCACCTCGGCAAGCTGGCGGAGCTTCAGCAGGCAGGTGTTCGGATCTTCCGCGAAGTAGCGCTCCGCCAGCATGCCCAGCTTCAAGAGTTATGCATCGTGCTCCTAAAAATGGGTGAAGTTGCTGCGGAGGGCGGAGGACATGCGATCTTTGCTTACCCAAGCCGGGATGGTTTGGATGGTACGAGCCGGCTAGAGACTGCATGCCTGATACTTGATGGTAGAGAAGTATCTTGAACACCGCGCGCGACTTCACCACCGAAGAGGCGGATTGAAAAACAGCGGGTTAAATCAGAGCCTGTCCCAAAGGCGGGTGTTTTTCAATCGGGGCGTTTTCCGCGAACTTGCGGAGATTTTCGAGCGGCATGATGGCCTTCTCTTGGCTGCTTGACGACCTCTTCGCGGCTCTTTGATGGTCGCGACCGTCTTTTTTCGCTTTTTCTCTCCTCTCGCGGGCATGGCTCCGCCTCTTGGTTTGCTTCTTTCCTCC
>JBDNIB010000553.1:0-2728 GCA_041688535.1 Prosthecobacter sp. | reverse complement strand
AGGGAGCGGTTTCCCAGATGGGAAGTCATCGAAAACTCCTCGCGAGTGGTATTCACGCCGGAGTTTTTCCAACGCGAGTTTCCAGAGGGCATTGATCTGGCAACAATTGACGGAGACCATACCTATGAAGGATGCCTGTTCGATTTGGAGGCAGTGGCTCCACATCTGAACCCTGCAGGAGTCATGATGGTGGATGATTATCGCTCGGGTCCGCCCAATGGCACCCGCATCGACAGCGTGACCCGGAGCGTTAATGATTTCCTGGCCAAACATGCAGGAGTCTTTGTCGGGGAACGCTGGCACAAGCGCGGGAAGGGCTTTTGCATCATCAGGCGGGAAGCACAGCCAAGGCGCTGATCTTCGACCGCACTCTCATGGGCGACATCTCCGCCATTCGTGACAATGCAATCGCTTGAAACCAGCCCCGTCCACGCGACGTATCGACCTGACGCGCTTATCCTTCGAAATTCACTCATGCACACCACCCCCCGCCTTCTCGCTCTCGTCGTTGGACTGAGCACCGCCTCCGCCTTTGCGCAGGCCGATCTCGCCGACGCCTTCCTCCCCATGTTTCAGCCGCTGCCCGTCCAGGTGCTGTCGCCGAACAACGAACTCACCGAGGCGAAGATCAACCTCGGTCGCATGCTCTATTATGAGAACCGCATTTCCAAAGGCGAGAAGCTCTCCTGCAACTCCTGCCACATGCTCGACAAATACGGCCAGGACAATCTGCCCTTCTCCCCCGGCCATGAAGGCAAGCTCGGCGGCCGCAGCTCCCCCTCCACCTACAACGCCGCCATCCACATCGCCCAGTTCTGGGATGGCCGTGAGCCCACTGTCGAGGCGCAGGCCAAGGGCCCCGTGCTCAATCCCGTCGAAATGGGCATGCCCAGCGCTGACTTCGTCGTCAAGGTGCTGAAGTCCATGCCCGGCTACGTCGCGGCCTTCAAGGCCGCCTTCCCCGGCGAAGCGGACCCGATCACCTATGACAACTTCGGCAACGCCGTCGGCGCCTTCGAGCGCGGCCTTCTCACCCCCTCAAACTGGGACGCCTTCCTCAAGGGGAACAAGGACGCCCTCACCGCCGAGGAGAAGAAAGGCTTCGCCACCTTCGCCAAGACCGGCTGCGTCACCTGCCACAACGGCCCCGGCGTCGGCGGCATGATGTATCAGAAGCTCGGCCTCGTGAAGCCCTGGCCCGATCTCAAGGACAACGGCCGTGCCGACTTCACCAAAAACGACGGCGAGAAGTTTTTCTTTAAGGTGCCCAGCCTGCGCAACATCACCGAGACCGGCCCCTACCTCCACGACGGCTCCGTCAAGACCCTCGAAGACATGGTCAAGAAGATGGCCGAATACCAGCTCGGCAGAGAGCTCTCCGACGAGGACACCGCCTCCATCATCACCTTCCTCAAGGCCTTGAAAGGCGAGCTGCCGACCGAGTATGTCAAGGTGCCAAAGCTGCCTGAAAGCACCGCCAACACGCCGAAGGCGTGATGCCTCTCCAGCGCACTCATTGACCTCATCAGCCGGGGCCGCAAGCCCGGCGGATTTGTTTTCAGCCGTAGGGCGGATCTGTTCGGCGAATGGGACGCCGCAAGCATGCAGGCATGTTGCGCCGAACTATCCGGCTGGATTGGCGGCGCGGCGTGTCTCGGTAACGCACGCAGCGCCGGATAGTTTGGCGGCGGATGCAGAGATGATTGCGCTACCATTTCCGCCAAACACATCTGCCCTACACGCCGCAGTCAGTGAGGCGTTCGCCCCGGCTGTGTTTGAAAAAACTTGATGCGCCCCCTCACCCGACCTCTCCCCGAAGAAAAATCTGCTGCCTCAGCGTGAGAGATCGACGGAGGGAGGAGATTCGTCCCTCGTCGTTTTCAATGCGGAATCCTTCTCCCCAGCCCAAAGCTTCGCCGATACCTTTTACCCCATTTGGGGAGAGGTTAGGTGCGGGGACCATCAGAAGTGTCGAGAGCTGCTTCCCCATAGTTTTTCAAACATCGTCTAGCGTCCGAACAGCCGGCTGAAGAAGCCGCGCTTGGGCGGCGGCGGTGGCTCGGGTTCCACGGGGATCGCTTTCACGACCACGGGCACCGGCCGGGGCACAGCAGCCGGGCCTTCGATGATGACGGTCATGCCCTGGGTGATGTTTGGGACAAGACGAACGACATCCCAGTTCGCCGTGCGCATGCAGCCGTGGCTGGAGCTGCGGCCGATGGTCTGGGGCGAGTTGGTGCCGTGAATGCCGATGCCGGAGCGGTTCAGCCCGATCCACATGACGCCGACGGGATTGTTCGGACCGATGGGCAGTTCATAGGACTCCGTGCTGCGCACGCCGTAGTTCAGCATGCTTTGATCCCAACGGAAAGTGGGCATCTGGGTGATGCCGACGATGCGCCAGGTGCCAGGCGGTGTGGCCAGATAGCCGCTGCCGGGCGTGATGGGGAGGCTGGCGAGCAGCTTTTCGCCTTCCCACAGCCCGAGCAGCTTCTCACGAGTATCGATCTTGATGACACGGGTCAGATACTCCGGCACTTCAGGTAGCTTGGCGATTTCGGTGAGATCCTCAATGCGGAATGGCGTCACGCTGGGTACTTTCACCACTTCACCGTCCTTCAGAGAATTCAGTTTGAGCGGGCGGTTGATGAATTCGAGGAAATCGGGAGAGCTGTGAAAACGCTCGGTCAAGAACTCCAGCACCGAGTCATAGGGCAGGTACTTGCGT
>JBDNIB010000552.1:0-11500 GCA_041688535.1 Prosthecobacter sp. | reverse complement strand
GTCGAGATCGAGCGCCGCCACTTTGTCCATGTCATTGAAGGCGATGAACATATGACCGCCCATGACGATCGGCTCGAAAAGCTTGTCATACGGCATCAGGTCGTGATTGAGCGGATCATCCCACACCTGCACACGCGGAGAATAACGCCGCTCCCACTGCAAGTGCAACTCAGACGGCAGCTTCTCCGCTGACGCCGCAGTGCGTCCAGCATCGAAGCGCCACATCGGCCAGTCATCCGCCAGCGCGGGAATACAGGACAGCAACAGCAATGGGAGCAAGGCGCAACAACGAGGGGGGCGGAGATTCATGAGGGAACTCGATAAGATCGACGGTCGTCAGATAACGCCTCGGACGACGCGCTTCTACCCGCTCGCATTGATCCGCCGGGCCATCGTGTGCGTGGTGGTCAACGAGGACGCCCCACCTGCTGCGCAAGCTCAGCCACCATTTTTACCAGCACCCCTTCCGCCTCGGGTGCGAAGTAGCCGACGCCACGACTGTACAAGCCGCGCGTCTCGTAACCACCTTCGCGCAGCACGCGGACGGAAGGTATGTAGCCAAAGGCATCGTTGCAGTAGCCGGACAGCCACAGATTCATCGGACCGATGGCGGTCTCGATGAGCGCGGCGTAGTCCACGACGACCTCGCCGGAGAGACCGACCCAGGTCAGGTCAGCACCGAACTGCCACAGGGCCACCGGCGCGGAGAAATGCGTCGCAGGCGCGGTGCCGTGTTGCTGATCGGCCAACATTTTCGCGGCCACCCATTTCCTCCATGAGCCAGCTTTCGCGACGGTGGTTTCCAGCTCCGCTGTGGCAGGCGGTGGCTGCAACGGCAGCTCCGCCATGGCATACGCGGTGCGCAGCGGGCCGTTCACCGGCTGTAATGGCGTCGCGAGCACGCGCACGACTTCGCTGCCGAGTTCTGCACCATGCAGTTTGGCGATTTCCACGGACGGCAGCTTCGCCGGGTTGTTGGTGTTGGTCGGATACGGATTCGTATCGCCGGCGAGACCGATCACAAACATCGCCTGCACGCCGGGATGCGCTGCTTCGATGTGTGTCTGCGCGTAACCAGCGAAATCCGGGCTTACTTGATTGTCCTTCGAGCCAAACGTCGTGTTGTGGCAGGCTGCGCCAAACATCACGCCGAGCAATTTGCCCTCCGGCGATTCCACGCGCAGCACGGGCACCCCGCGATCCACCGGGCCGCGTGGATTCACGCCGAGAATGACACCGCGCGCGGTGAACTCACGCCGGTTCATCGGAAAGTTCACTACACCGCCGCCCCAGCTCAGTTTCGCCGGTTGCAGCCGTTTCACCGCTTCATTCGCGAGCGTCACGCACTGATCCTGCAGCTTGCGCGTGTAGGCGATGAGCTTCTTCGCCTGCGCCTCGTTGACCGAGTCATGCGCCACCTTCTCGAGCATGACCGACGGCCCGCTGTGAATGTGTGAGGCATTGAGCAGAATGCGCTCACGCGGAATCCCCGTCGCAGCGGTGATGCGCTCACAGATGGGTTCGCCAAACTCGGCGCGGAAGCCGATCAAATCTGCCGTGATCACGATTGCCCGTGCCCCAGCTTCATCTTCCAGCGCCAGCGCTTTCGCGTGCAGCGCATCCAGCACTACCTCCGCGGGCTCGGTGCGACTGGCGTAGCCGGAGAGCAGCAGCGGTTCTTGCGGCGTGATGTCTGCGGCTGCGAACCCTGCTTTCCAAGCGGCCTGCAAAGTCAGCGGTGAAACCAGTAGGAGCATCAGGATCGAGAGAGCTTTCATGCGATACTCTACGGCCTGCGGCGGCGGTGCTGTCAAACTTTGCCTGCGTCACCAGTGCATGGTTTGGATCTCCTTGCGCAGCGGCTAAACGCCAAGCGTCGCCCGCGTGCGGGCGACTAGGCCGCTGTCAGGTGCCTCCGCCCCCTTCAGCCAGAACACGCTCGCGGCCAAGAAGCGGTCGCGATGCGCTGGTGAGAGATGATAATAATCCTCCAGCACGGCGGAGCTGAACTTGTAGTCGTGCGAGTCCGTGCCTTTGAGGTAAATCAACCGCTGTGCGGCGGCGATGAAGGATTTCGCATCACCACCCGCCTGCAAATACGCGAGTGATTTGCGTGCAGCTAGCGTGCGATCGCCGGACAAATTCGCAAACAGGTCGTCCACGTTCTTCGCGCCAGCGACGGACTCCATTTCGTCAATCAACACGCCAGTCTTCGCGCCCGCACGATCACGGAACAGCGGCAAAAACGCCGCGTTTTGCAGCAACAGAAAGCGCCGCGTTTCATCATTGCTGGTCTGCTGATGGGCGAAGTGCATGGCATTAGATGTCGTGCTGGCATGCAGGGAGACGATGCCTGGTTTGCGCATCAGCATCTCGGCAGCGCCCTCAAACAACGCATCCCAGATGGATTGCGGTGCCACGCCGCGATTGAGCAGCTCGGCGACCTTATTGCTGGCGTCCTCCCAACTGCCCTGACGCAGCGTGTTGAGCATTTCACGCGTGGCATCCGTATCTACTTGGCCCGTCTGCCAGTCAGGGCGGATTTTTTGGAGCAGCTTCTCATTATGCCGCCCAGGCCGGTCCGGCTCGCCATCGCGTTCGGAGGGATTGCCGGCCTCATGTTCCAGCAACGCGTAAGCAAGCGAACGCAGCACCGGCTCAGCATGCTGCCAGCCGATGTTTTGCAGCGTACGCCAACTGTTGGCGACATAGATCGCCTTGTGGCCGATGTCGCGGAAGTCGCGCGCACCATAGTGGCAGAGCACATCAAACAGCTCCTGCGCACCCGCGTTGCGGGCGAGTCCGGTCACCGCCACGTCGGCCTTCGCCGTGTCCCAATGGTCCATCGCCTGCGCAAACGCTTGCCGTGCTTTGGCGGCATCAGGAACGCGTTTTTCATCTACCGGACTCATGGTCCAATCGCCCTCCTGCACATCACGCGCTTGCGAGGACTTGAACTGGTCGAGCGCCCAGAAAATCGGCAGCCAGCGGTCAGAATCCGGCGAGTTTTGGCTCGCCAGATGCGCCGAGTTCACCACGAGCACGGCATGAAATTTGAAACCGACGGGACGCGGCTGAATATTGCGCACGCCGGCCAGCTGCAACGCCGTGAGCACCTCGCGATACGTCGTGCCTTGCTTGATGCGCATCGCCACCTCTTCCAGCAGGCGGTCGCGCGAGGTGTCTTCCAGCAATCGCACCAGCGGCTCGATCTCCGGCCTGAACTGCACGGCTTTGGCATCCAGGCGGGTGTCTGCGGCGGAAAGCCGTGGCAGACTGCCGAGAAACCCGAGATCACCCAGACCCGCGAGGGTGCCGGCAACCGAGGCATTGGACAGGAACGACCGACGAGAAAGCTGTGTTTTCATGACGTCTTTGGGTTGGACCGAATGATACGCTCGGCGTGTGGCAAAGTATGCGCACTGCGGCGTGTGGCGACAAGACACGAATCCAGGAGTTGCCCGTGCTTTGACTTGTCATTCGTTTCGACCTCCTGCTACGATTGGCGTAAATGCACGCGCCCTTTCTTTTGCTGACTCTTTGCGCCGCAATCGTGTGCTCCACACCGTGTGCCCGCGCTGACTGGCCGCAGTATCGCGGCCCTGGCGCGAGCGGTGTGGATGACGCTCATGCGCTGCCGCTGTCCTGGAATGTGGAGACGGGTGAAAATGTCCGCTGGCACACGGCGATTCCCGGCCTCGCTCATTCAAGTCCGATTGTCTTCGAGGATCGCATCTATGTGGCAACTGCGGTGTCGGAGAAAGAAGCCGAATTGAAGGTCGGTCTGTATGGCGACATCCCGGTGCCAACGCCCATCTTTGCGCATGGCTTGATCTACCTCAGCAGCGCCCACGGTGACTGGCGGCCCATGCGCGCGATTCGCCCTGATGCCACCGGCGACATCACGCCTGCGGACCCTGGTTCGACCAATTCATCCATCGCCTGGGCGCATGGCCGCAAAGGCAACTACATGCAGACGCCGATCATCGCGGGCGATCTTCTTTTGCCTGCAACGACTCCGCCATCCTCACATGCTTCGATGCCAAGACTGGCACGCTGCATTTCAGCGAACGCCTCTCGCAACGCGGCCAGGGCTTCACCGCCTCGCCTGTGTCGGATGGCAGGCATGCGTATTTCACCAGCGAAGTCGGCAACGTCTTCATCGTCGCGGGCGAATCCAAGCTCAGCATCAAGGCCGTTCATCAACTGCCTGAAACCTGCATGGCCACGCCCGCGCTCAGCGATGGCACCATGTTCTTCCGTACCCGCCATCACCTCGTCGCCATCGCATCAGGAGGAAAAGCCACCGGCATGGAACTCTCCTCGCAAACCGCCGCCGCCAAAGAAAAACTGTCTTCCCGCTGATCCAACTCAAAAGAAACGTGCCAGTGATCTCTGGAACATGGTCGTTTTTTCGGAACCTCCTTAAACACTGAACAAGCAACCTGCGCCTGATTGTGGCGACGATTGAACGAAGCATTATCATGCGCTGGCTCATCCACAGTCTCTGGTCGCTCGCGGTTCTTGCCGCAGCGGATAGTGCGCCGACTCCGAGATTGCCTGCGAGCAATCTTGCCGCGCCGTTTTGCTATGAGCACGGCGGCACGCGGCGCTGGCCGGTCTTCTCCTCGCCGCTGCCTGCCGGCGTGAATGCCACGCTCTCCGCATGGCGAAATGACAAGGAACTCGCACGCGGCACGCGCTTGGAATTCTCAGGCCTTGTTGTGTCGCTGTCGCGTGACGGTTGGTTGGAAATCCAATCACTCGCGGAATCCGAGCCGGTGGCTTTCACCGTCGAGATTCGCCTCGAAAGCAGCGGCGTTGCTGAAACGCAGAAGCTCACCGTGCGCGCCGCGCCGCCCGCGCGACCCATCTCCTACCTGGCGGATTTTGGTGATGATTTGCTGGATCTTTTCATGGACCGCACGCGAGGCCGCTGGCGTCCGCTTGAGAAGGGGGTGTTGGATCAATATTTTCGCCGTTTGCAGGCGCACGGCGTGCGACGGTTGATCGTTTGGCAGAGCCCCTTTCCCTATATGGCGGACGCGCAAAACTATGCGGCGGCAGATTGGCAGAATCACACCGAGCAAGCACGAGCCATCATCGACAGTCCTGAGCTCACGACGATCTTGGAAAAGCGCGGCGTCTATGTTTCCTGGGCCTATTTGCGCGGCTTGATGGCCATGCGCCTGACGCCGCAACTTTGTGAATTGCTCACGCGCAGCGCCCGCGAGCATGGCATCGCACTCACGGCGAGTTTCCGGCCGTTCGAGATGGCGTTGGACAAGTACTACGCCGTGCCCGCGTTCGATGAGATCGGCACTTTCCTTTGGGATTACCATCCGCTCGCCTCGCCCACGGTGAACTATCACACGGATCAAGTCGGCTTCGCGCATTATCGCAAAGTTCTCGCCGCGATGGACCGCGCCGACGCAGGCCAACTGCACACCATCGTG
The DNA here is from genome assembly GCA_041688535.1 of Prosthecobacter sp. GTDB lineage: Bacteria > Verrucomicrobiota > Verrucomicrobiia > Verrucomicrobiales > Verrucomicrobiaceae > Prosthecobacter. The sequence continues at coordinate 6,044 of JBDNIB010000552.1, read as the reverse complement.
ATCAAGAACGTGAAGAACGCCGATGCATTCGTCCGGCGATTCTCCGCACAGCACGATAACCTGCGCCTCGTCGCGTCGCCGTTCCCGCCGCTGCAGGAGGATGGGTTCGTGCTGGTGCGTGGGAAGGATGCACGTTTCCAGTTGCGACCGTTTAGCGAGATTCAAACAAAAGCCGAAGCGCAATGCCGCGAGTTAAAAAACCTGAAAGTGGAGCGCGACGGTCAAGGCACGGTGACTATCTCAGGCATTGAGATGCCAGACGATTGCCGCTACCTGCTGCTGTCAGATCCTTCCGCACTCGATGAATCACTGGATTTTCCCACTCACGAATCACCGACATTGCGGGCGAAGGCGGGCAACGAATTGGGGCGTGCGAATGTTTATTGGGCAGCGGCTATCGGGGATGCGAGCGGTAAAAAGACCCGCGTGGCAGGCATCACGGCGGAGGGAGAGTTCTGCGCCAATTTCAATGCGGTCGAAGCGAGCGCCGCCGCCGCGCAGAACGGTCCACCACGCCGGAGTCTGCTACGCGACCAGCTCGTCATCGACCTCGGCGAAGCGTGGTCGGTGGAGATGGTGGATTTCAATCAGCCTGCGGCGCGGCGCAACGCCGTCAATGAACTGTGCAGCATCTTGAGCCATCCGCCGTTCGCCGAAATTTCCATCAACTCGCGTTCGCATACGCAACTGGCGGCGACGCTCGGCGATGGCAAGGACGGCCTGAAGCCGCTGAGTGTCTATCGCTTAACAAAGGAATCCTATGCCCATCTCGGCATCGACCGTGCCTACGCACCACGCGATGCCGCCAGTGATCCAAAGCTCCGCGACATTGCCGACGTGGAGCGCATCACCAACTGGCAGCCCGGCGAATGGAACGACACCTGCCAGTCACCGGACTCGCCCTTCGTATGGCGTTACGCGCGCAATCGCGGCGTGGCCGATGGCGTGCGCAAGTTGCTCGCAGATTTCGAACAGGCATTTCCGCAGACCCGCATCCGCGTCGTGATGCCCGAACGCGAAGCGGCGACCAAACGAATCAAAGCCGCGCTCGATCAAATGTCGAAGCCAGGTGGTGGCGTTTACGGCCGCGACTATTATCGCCAGCTCACAGCGTCAATTAATCACATCCCCGCCATCGGCGAAGGCATGGCGATGGTGGGGCTGAATGGTTTGCGCACCGAGCCAGTCTTCCTTGGCATCCGTATGCTCCCCGAGATGGCGCCGTTCAAACTGTATGTGCGCGAGTGCATCGCCGACATGGCCGACAATCACGGCTCCTCGTTTCGTGGCCCGCGCAGTTACTTCTACGAAGGCCACGAGACGCTCCGGACCACGGACAAGGATCTCGGGCGTCGCGGACGTGAGGAAAGAATCTGCCACTTGCTCGAACAGCACGCCGACATCAACGAAGTCATTCTCTACGAAGCCGCCGCCTGGGTCCAAATGCCGCGCTCCGACGCGGACTTGTGCGGTCACGGATTTCTCGACCGCCGCGCTCCGACCACTGGAGCCAATTCACGGCGCTGAGAGCACCGCCACAGGCATCCCATAGTGTGCGTGAGCTTTGTTGGATGGAGGGTGCTGACTGGGGATGAAAATTGGCTTGATTCCAAAGCGCTGTAGCGTCCGCTGTGGCAACTGGCAGCTCGTGTGTGGCAAGTTCAACCCTGGCAAATCCTGACAAGTTCTACGACCTCGCGGAGCGCGTGCGGATGTGGGGGAGAGTCTGAAGACCGCCTACACCACATGGGCGCATGCGACGAAGCGCAAAATACCGGAAGTGAAGTCCTGAACCGCATCCGTGGTTGGTCGCTGAGCGTGGAACCGTGGACTCCTTAGCGCGGTGGAATGCAGAGCGGCTCCTTTCAATACAACCGGTCGCGGTAGCTGACATCAATCATGGCCTGCATGTCGGCCTCGGCATCAGGCAGCTTGGCGTGATCGATGATCGTGCGTGCCAGGGACGGCAAATCCTCCACGGTAGGCCAATGTTGCGGCTCCCATACTTTCGAACGGATGACACACTTGGCGCAGTGAAAAAACGCGCTCTCCACGGTGACGACGATGGCGAACTGCGGCACTTTGCCATTGACCGCCATGCGCTCGCACAGCCACGCGTCGCGCACAATCATCGCCTTGCCTGCGACGCGCAGCGTCTCCTGCTTGCCGGGGATCATGAACAACAAGCCGACATGCGGATGCGCCAGGATGTTACGAAATGTATCTGCCAGTCTATTGCCCAGCCGGTCCGGGATGGTGAGTGTGTGTTCGTCCAGCACCTGCACAAATCCGGGCGGATCGCCTTTCGGCGAGACATCGTGATGGCCAGTCGCATCGGATGAGCCGATCAACACGAACGGCGATTTGGCAATGAAGGCCCGGCAGTGCTCGTCGATTGCCATCAGGGTTTTCGCACTGACAGCGGGGCTAGGATGCCCCATCACCGCACGAAATTGATCCTCGGTGGTGATAACGTCTGAGAAGGTGAACTTCATGGTTTGGGTGGCAACAGCCGGGCCAGACCGGCCACGGCCCAGGCAGTGGCGGCGGTGGAAAGGAACTGATGCTCGCCATGCGGGTCGCCGTTTTCAAAGTAGGGCTGCACTTTGTTTTTCACGCGGGATTCGCTGAGCCAGGAGCCGTCCGCGTGCTGCGTGCGCAGCAGCCAGTCACGGGCGCGTTGGATCGCCGCATCATGATGATCAAGGCCGGACTCAAGCAAGATATGGAGCGTCTGGCCGGTGGAAAAGGCATCGCTTTCAAATCCGATGGCAGAGGACCAACCGCCGTCGGCCTGCTGGAGCTTCAAGATGGCCTGGCGCACGTTTTCCATCTGTGCTGCTTCGGCGTGATCCTGATAGAGACCCCACAAGCGCCAGATGTGATCCTCCTGCGTGATGGGCGGCGTTTGTGCGAGCCACTTTTCGGCATCTGTGCGCGCCTGAGTCACAGCGGACTGCTGCTCGGTAGTGGCATAATGCTGCATGCCGTGCAGCGCGAGCACGGTGTCGGCGATGTCGGAGCCCTGCATCGGCAAACGGCGGCAGGAAGTGGTCCAGCGGCCTTGTTCGACGCGTGTGCGTGTTTTCGACGGCTCGCCTTTCGAGCGTGTGGTGCCTTGGATTTTTAGCAGGTAGGACACCATCGCACTGGTCGTCGCATCCGCCGGATGCTTGGCGAGTTGCAAGGCCCAAAAGCCATAGCCCGTCGTGGTGGAGCCGCCGGGAACGTGCTCGCCCGCAAGCATGTCATCTGTGCGTTCCTGGAAATAAGCGTGCGTGATGGCGGCCTGCGTTTGCAGCCACTTTGAGTCAAGCTCGTGACGTACACGGCTGGACTCGATCACGCTGAGCATGGGCAGCGTTTGATGGTGGCAGGAGAAGCAGGTCTTATGCTGCGGCCAGTCGCTGGCGGCCTGTTTGACCCGCGCCAGGCCGCGTTGCACGGCGGTTTCGACGGTGGGAACTTCAGCAGCGGCCAACCACGGCACCGACAGAAGGCACGGCAGGAGCAGTCTGAGTCGGTTCATGACCTGCGCGTGTAGCGGGGGCTACTCCTTGGCCTTTTTGTTCTTTTTCTTCGGCTTCTCACCGCTTGCAGCGTTCGGCTTGCCGCCGCTGGCACCGTGGGTTTTCCACCAGTCGGGGCCTTCGGCGTTGATGGCGGCGTTGTGCTGAATGAGCCGGGCTTTGAGGGCAGCGAAGCGTTCTGGTTCCTTGTCCTTGAGGTCGGTGGTCTCTTTGAGGTCGTCCTTGAGGTTGTACAACTCGAACTCGGTGAGTTCGTCGTTGGCGAGGATTTTCCAGTCATCGACACGCATGGCGATCTTCGCGTTGGGAGCCATGAGCAGACGCCAAAAGAGCGGCTGCGGACGTTCGATCTGTGTTTGAGCGCCGGTGAGCGCGGAAATGACGTTCACGCCATCAAGCGTGCGGTCCTTCGGTGTCTCCAGACCCGCGAGACCGAGCATGGTGGGAAACAGGTCGCTGCCGATCACGGGCGTGTCGCAGATGGTTTCGGGCAGGATTTTGCCCGGCCAGCGGGCGATGCCGGGGACGCGAATGCCACCCTCATGCAGATCGCGTTTGCGACCGCGCAGACCGCCGGAGGAACCACGGCCGGGCGATTTAATGCCATCGCCTTCGGGGCCGTTGTCGGAGGTGAAAAAAACGAAGGTGTTGTCGGCGAGCTTTTGTTTATTGAGCGCCTGCATCAACTGGCCGAAGGCATGGTCCATCTGCGTGACGTTGGCGTGGTGCTCGATCTGCACGTCGTCGGTGAGATCAGGATATAGCGCCTTGAACTTCGGATCGGACTTGATCGGGTAATGCGGCTCATGCGTCCACACGGCGAGGAAGAAGGGCTTCGAGCCATCGCGCTTTTCTTTGAGCCAGCGGACAGCCTCCTCGACGACGAGCGGCGCGGAGTAGCCTTGCAGCGGGCCGACCGGCTCAACGTTGCGCACGAAGTTGACGGGGTTCGCATGCGTCGGCGCGGCGTTGTTTTGCGTGGCCATCCACCAGTCGTAGCCGTGGTCGCCGGGCTGCGGCTGCGCGGGATTGTTGAACAGGCCGTTGAGATGCCATTTACCACTGTGGCAGGTGGTGTAGCCGGCTGTTTTGAGCAGCTTTGGCAGCGCGATCTCGCTGGCGCGCAGATGCACATCGCCGCCTTCGGCAATCCAGGTGTACACGCCGTTGCGATGCGGCGTGCGGCCGGTGAGCAAGGCCGAGCGCGAGGGGCTGCACACGGCGCTGCCGGAGTAACACTGCGTTAGGCGCACGCCCTGTTTCGAGAAGGCGTCGAGGTTCGGTGACTTGATGATGGGGTGCCCAAAGCAGCCGAGATCGCCATAACCGAGGTCGTCGGCGAGGAAAAGAATCATGTTCGGCTGCGCCGCCAAGGACGTAGCCAGAATGGCAAATGACGAGGTGAGGGTGAGAAAGAATGTCTTCATGCTATTTCAGCTCTTTGATGCGGACATTGCGATACCAAACGCGCAGTGCCTCGTCTTGGAAGGCGATGCGGCCTGCATTGGGACGGTCGGCCATTTTCATGTCTTCCAGGGTTGTGTCGATGACCTGCTCGCCATTGAACACGACCTTCACGCTGCGGCCCTGAACGGTGATGGTATAGCGGTTCCACTCGCCCGCCGGTTTCACCATGTTCTTGGAGGGAGCGATGCCCTTCACAATGCCGCCGCAGTCGTGGTGGCCGGGGTTTTCGAGGCCGTAGGTGTCGAGAATCTGGACCTCGAAGCCGGTCTTCACCGGTTCCACCATGTCGTCCACGCGCATGAACACACCACTGTTGCCCTTGGCGTTTATCTTAAATTCCAGGTCGAGCACGAAGTCGCCATACAGCTTCTCCGTGGCGATGTAGGCGTCGTAGCGCTGCCAGCCCTTTTCACCCTCACGCGGATGCAGCGAGAGGCTGCCGTCCTCCTCAACCAGCCAATTCCCGGTCGTTTTCCAGCCGGTGAGGTCCTTGCCATTGAAGAGCGGGGCGAAGCCAGTGGCATCGGCGGCGGGATGGGGGTCTTCAGCGTGGACAGACAAGGCGACAATGATAAGCGAGAAGAGAAAAACGAGTTTCATGTGGAGAAGGACCAAACGGCACCAACCGCCTGATAAATCCTCATTTGACTTTTCCGCACCCATTTGGAACATATCATCGTATCCTGATGCGTTGATCTGTTCAACTCTACACCCAAACCTAGACCACCACACCCTCATGTCCGACTACCTCGTCAAAGACATCTCCCTCGCCGCATTCGGCCGCAAAGAACTCGACATCGCCGAGTGCGAAATGCCCGGCCTCATGGCCACGCGTGAAAAATACGGCCCGTCGAAGCCACTCAAAGGCGTGCGTATCACTGGCTCCCTGCACATGACCATCCAGACGGGTGTGCTCATCGAAACACTCCAAGAACTCGGGGCCGACGTGCGCTGGGCCTCCTGCAACATCTTTTCCACCCAGGACCACGCCGCAGCAGCCATCGCCGCTGTCGGCACTCCGGTGTTTGCCTGGAAGGGCGAGACGCT
>JBDNIB010000551.1:0-2212 GCA_041688535.1 Prosthecobacter sp. | reverse complement strand
TTGTCGGCCTTGCCGTCGCCGTCGGTGTCTTTGAGGAAGGCCACATGTGGTTCGTCGGAGACATACACGCCGCCGTCGCCGAACTCGAAGGCCAGTGGGATGTGCAGCTTGTCCGCCCACACGGTCGATTTGTCGGCGCGGCCATCGTTGTCGGTATCTTCGAGAATGATGAGGCGGTCACACGGCTCCTGGCCGGGATAGAGATGCGGATAGGCCTGCGAAGTGCTCACCCACATGCGCCCGCGCGTATCCCAGCGAATTTGAATGGGATTCGCGATCTCGGGGAACTGCTCCTCGCTGGCGAAAAGGTTCACCTCAAAGCGCGGATCAACTTTGAACGCAGCAAGCTCGTCCGCAGGCGTCATCCACTCGTTCGCGCCGCGTGATTCCTTCGTCGCAGCCATCTCGGGGACGTTGGAGTCATCGACAGGTTTGTCGGTGCCATTCGAGAGCCCCCAGATGCGCTGGTCGCGGTTCGATGTCATCATGTCAAAGCTGCGCATCGCCGGGAGGAAATCGAGGTAGCCGTAGTCCTTGTTGCGGTCGCCAGTGTAGTAGAAGCCGTTCAGCGGGCGGTAGCGCTGGAAGAATTGCCGGTTCTTGTCCGCGATCGTTTCGCGCAGTTCCTGGCTCGTTTCCGGTGCGCTGACATCGAAGGTGGCGCGATACAGCGCCTCGCCGAACATCGCGTAGCCTGCGTCGTCGAAATGTACGCCGTTGAAGGTCAAATCGGACGCCGCGTCCGCTGTGGCCGTCTGCGTCGCCTCGAACACATTCGCAAAGCCCACCTTCTGCTCCGCCGCGACCTCGGCCATCGCTTTGGTATAGGCGGCGAGGCGTTCATTGTTCATATCCGCCGCCGGGACGTTCTTGATGTTCTCGTTCGCCGTCGGCGATACCAACACGATGCGCGGGCCCGATTTGCCGTTGTAGGCGTGCGTCTTCAGCTCCTGTAGCATCGCCGTCAGTCGCAGCTTGAACGCCGGTAGTTTTTCCACGCCGCCGAAGGACTCGTTGAACCCGAAAGCCGCAAAAATGACATCCGCCTTCTGCGCGAAGAGATGCTGGTTCATCGTGCCAAAATTTGTTGGACGCGGCATCAAATCGACCTCATCCGCCGACCACGCGAGGCTGCGCACCACGAGCTGTTTGTCCGCGTGGCCCTTTTGCAGCATCGCCTCGAAATACGGGAACTGATCGCCGCGATCGAAGAGCGTGTTGCCGATGAACACGACGTGATCGCCCTTCTTCAACTCCAGCGGCAGCGTGGTATCGACCGCCGTCGTCACCTCGGGCAGCGGGGCCACGGTTTCGGCCATGTAAAACTTCGCCAACTCAGGATCTTCCGGTGGCGGTGGTTTGCCGCTGTCCGTGTTCTTCGCGTCCTTCACATTGACCGGCAGCCCGCCGACGAGTTTCTCCGGTTTTTTATCCTGAGCGGTGACGGGCGTCGCGACGATAAAGGCGCACGCGATGGCGGTGAGGAGTGTGGTGGGTCGGATCATAGAAAGAAAAAGAATGTGAATCGGCTGACTCATGTATCCCGCCGCAGGAGGCAAAACCGGACAAATGATTCTTGATTGGAGCGCTAATGCACCCGCACAGGCGGCGGAATCTTGTCCACGTCGGCTTCCCAATCTGCGAGCTTGTGTTTGAGCTCCTTCACCTTGTCCGGGTACTTGTAGTAGAGGTCGGTGCGCTCGCCGAGGTCATCGGGCAGATGAAAGAGCATCTCGACGGCGTCATCCTTGACGTACTTCCAGTCACCATCGCGGATGGCCTTCATGTGCCGGCTGGTGCGGTCCACGCGCCAGCACAGCGTCCGCTCCACGGGCGGCTGTTCGCCACGCAGCAGTGGCAGCAGATTGATGCCGTCCAGCGGGTGATCGGGCGAGGGGTTGACACCTGCGGCAGCGAGGATCGTGGCGGTAAGATCCATCGTGATGGCGGGTTGGTGTGAGACGCTGCCTTTGGGCAACTTTCCAGCGGGCCAGCGCAGCAGACATGGCACGCGAATGCCGCCTTCCCATAGCGTCGTTTTCTTGTTGAAGAACGGGCCGTTGTCGGAGAAGCGCTCGCCGCCGTTGTCGCTGGTGAAAATGATGAGCGTGTTGTCGAGCACTCCCTCCGCCTCCAGTGCGGCAAACATGTCGCCGACGCCGTTGCCGATGCTCTCGACCATCTTCGCGTAGCCGGCGCGGGTGCCGTCGTA
>JBDNIB010000550.1:0-3061 GCA_041688535.1 Prosthecobacter sp. | reverse complement strand
CAAGAATGAACCCACACGCCAACCAATGGCATTGGCCGTGCCAACCCATTTGGGAAAATAAAGTCAGGGCAGCGTCTCGGTTCCGAACGCTCCTTTGGCACGGCCACACGACGAGTTCCGGCAGCCCGCGTTTGCACACTTGGAGCCACCTTCGTTCGACGCCCAGCGGCTGCGGTTGACGGAGAAACGTAAAACCTATATCTAACAACGATGCGAATGAGCATCATCGAAAAAGGCGAAGCCTTTTCCAGCAGGGTGAAAGACCTTTCATCAAAACATGCCAGCGCAACGCCCGCCTCAAATGCGGTTGATTCGTTTGCTCCCCGCAAACTCACCCCTGCGGGGCAGCCCTTTGGACTGTCTCAAACGCCTGCATCCTTCGGCGTTTGTGTCCCTGATCACTCTTCTGAGACACCGGCCAACGCGAATGTTGAGCCAGCTTCGGAAACGACCTCAGTAAGGCATGCGACTGACCTGATGATGTCATGCGTCTCATGGTCTCAAATCGCCGAGAACGCAAGCAGCCGGGTAGCCCATTGGCCTTGAGCGTGCGTCCTGACACCAGCCGCAGCGGCCTGTCGCCTCGTTTTTCAACCGAACATCAGGAAGCAGCACGGACACCCATGGCAGCGAAACGACTTACAGCTACGCCAACCACGGCCGCACGGTGACGGAAACCCGCCCCGGCGGGCAGACGTGCATCACAGTGTGCATCCCGACATCGACAAGCCGGTGACGTTTGTCTGGAATGGGAAGTAGATTCCCGTCCGTCGTTTCAAGGAGTGACGGCATCCTGCCATCACCCCTTGGTCAACGCCGCACCCAACGTGCGCCGTCAGACAGACCCACCTGCCAGTTGCGCTCGTGCATGTAAGAGTAGTCGGTCTTCCCCTGGGCACCGACCATGAACGTTCCTGTAGCGCGTTTCCACGCCTTGCTGAAGCTCTCCGCCGTGTGGCAGCCCCAGCTCTGGCAGTGGGCGTTGGAGCTAAAGGCCCAGCGGCTGATCTTGCGCAGGTCGTTCTCATGCAGCCATGCAGTCGAGGTGGCATAAATGTCGGAGCTGTAGTCAAACATGAAGCTGTACTTATTCGAGTGGCCGAAGAACTCGAAACCGGAAATTTTCATGCCGCCGCGTCCTGACGCGCCGTGGTTAATGTAGCGGATCAGCTCGTCCGTGCTGCGGAACCACACGAGGTTGATAAAAGGATACGCCTTGGGCACGGACTCGATGTTCTGCGTCAGCGGCTGGCGCTCTTCGGCACCACGACGCACATAGGCGTCACGATAAACCAGCCAAGTGATGCGGGTGCCCGTCGGCGCGGTCTGCTGGATGTCCTGCATGCGCACGCGGGCAGTGCGGATGAAGTTGCCCCACCAGCGGTCATGCTGCTCGCCGGGTCGGCGTAGATCCTCAAATTTCCGCACCGCCGGACCACCGCTGACGATGATGTACTCGGTGGCGGCGCTGGCACTGGCGACAAAACCGCCGACGAGCAGAAGAAAGGAGGCAAGGAGCGTGCGTGTCATGGCAGGATCACCCAAAACGGCTACTTCGACTCCACCAGCTTAAAATTCTTGAACTGCACCACCATCGGCGGGCCCTGGTGGATTTGCAGGGCCAGCAGGCCTTCTTTCGGCGCGTTGGCGGCGTCCTCATCAGTCACATCGACGGTCTGCATGCCGTTGATGAAATGCTGCACATGATTGCCCTTCGCGACGATGCGGTACTCGTTCCAGTCCTCGTCCTTGATGGCGGCTTGGATGCCGGCGCTGTCGCCCACGCTTCCGTTCACTTCCACGACGGGCTTTTTCGCGTCCGCACCGGCCTTGATCACCGTTTTTTCACCGCGCTTGGCCAGAATGCCACGGCCCTTTTCCTCGTAGAGAATGCCGCTGTAAGTCTTGCCCGCTTCAAAGTCGGCCTGGTAGCCGCTGATGATCGGCCCGAACTCGCCAGGAGCCAGTTCCTTGCTGCGGTACTGCACGCCGGAATTGCCTTTCTCGATGCGGTATTGGAACGTCAGCTCGAAATCACCCACCGTGCCACCTTTCCAAACGAGGAAGGTGTTGTGCTTGAGGATGCCTTTTTCTGGATTCGCCGGGTCAGCAGGGGTGATGCCGGTAATCGTGCCGTCTTTCACGCTCCAGAGGTCTTTGTTGCCCTCCCAGCCGGAGAGGTCCTTGCCGTTGAAGATTTCTGTTTCTCCGGCACTGGCAAACGAAATGACAGCGAGGAAGGCGGCAAGGGTGAGCGACAGTTTCATACGTGGGTGAGATGGGACGAGCGAGGTGTAACGCGAGCGCGTGCGCTTGTCTATCGCTTTGCGCCCGGCGTGAATCGCACTTGCGGTTCCAGCGGCGGATGATAGACGGCGCAGGATGCAGCCACCCCGTGTTTTTTCTTCGCCCATGCTCTGGCGCGTCTTCGCCCTCGTCTGGGCCGTCGTGCTTTACTGGCTCTCTGAGCAAAGCCATCTGCCTCCCATGCCGGGAACATTCGATGGCATCGACAAACTCCAGCACGCCGTCTATTTCGCCGCTGGCGGTCTGTGTTTCTTACTGAGCCTACGCCTCGCGGGTTTCGCTCGAAAAACGACCACCGCCATCATCGTGACCGTGTTGTTCTGCTCCCTCATCGGCGGATTCGACGAGTGGCATCAAACCTACACCCCCGGCCGCAGCGGCGGTGATGTGTGGGACTGGCTGGCCGACACCGTCGGCGGTTTCATCGGTGCTTGTTCCGCTCTGGCAGCCGAAAAATGGCTCACTTCAGCGGGAACCACCACATCAGCAGCGCGGTGAGGAAGACATTCGCGAGGGCGAGCTCGAAGAACACCTTCCAACCCAGCGCCATGAGCTGGTCGAAGCGGAAGCGTGGCAGCGTCCAGCGGATGACGATGAAAAAGACGATGAAGCAGAACACCTTCGCGAAGAACGTCCCGATGTGCAGCAGGCCGGTGTAGAGCGGCGTGTCACCGGGTGTGAAGTGCAGCTTTAACCCAGTCAGATCGGACAGCAGCGGCCCGAACGGAATGCTCCAGCCGCCGAGGAACAGCGT
>JBDNIB010000549.1:0-6150 GCA_041688535.1 Prosthecobacter sp. | reverse complement strand
TAACTTCGATTTCGTCGGTGGCTTGAATGGTCGTGATACTCAACTGCATCCGCACTCTATACCCAGCCTATTTACACGGCACAGTTATAATTATAATAAAACATCATTCCGGCGATGCACCCGATCAAGCGCGTCACCAAAACCCCGGAGGGCGATGTGTACATATCCGGCGTGCCGATGGTGGACCAGGGCCAGAAAGGCTACTGCGTGGCCGCGAGCTGCCAGCGCCTGTTTGAATACATGCGCATCCCCTGTGACCAGCATGAGATGGCGAAGCTCGTGAGCGTGGACGCTGAAAGCGGCGCGAACATCGCCACCATGCAGAAGAGCCTGGGGAAGATCGACAGCGCCTTCAAAGTCACCTTCAAGCCGCTGATCAATCCTGAGCAGTTCTACACGGGTCCGGGGAAGCGGCGCGTGTCCGACAAGCAGTTTCTCTCCATCCTCAAGGATTATGTGGACAAAGGCGTGCCGCTGCTTTGGGGACTGGTCATTGGGCAGAAACCCGAGGAGCCGCCGCTCTCGCGTCAAACCAGTGGCGGGCACATGCGCATGATGATCGGCTACAACCTCGCGAAGAATCAGGTGATCTTCACCGACTCCTGGGGCGCGGGCCATGAGATCAAACGCATGGCGCTGCTGGATGCCTACGACGTGACGATGGGCCTCTATTCGATGGCTCCACGCGGCTTGTGAAGTTCTGGTAGTAGGACGGGTGTGGCGTAAGCTCGCCCGTCGGTTTGGAGGAACTCCGCAGCACGAACACGCTCCCAAGCGTCGGGCGGTGCGGCAGAGAGAATCAGTCTGTTTGACGCACACCCTCGGCGCCGCACACACCCGACCTACGACGCCCGGCCTTCCTCGACATCCATCATGTCAAAGAAGGTCACGAGGTCTTCGCGGTGGCCGAGTCCGGCTTCCGCACGCTGTTTCACGAGTCCGGCGGCGGCCGCGTCACGCCAGCCGCGTTTATGCATGAAGCCGTTCCAGATTTCGATCTGCTCGGCATCGGGTTTGCGGCCGGTTTGAAAGCACCATTCGAGGATTTCCTCGTCGCTGCCGCCTTCAAGCGTGCGCTATGACAGGGCATCAAACTCCACGCCGAGCAAATGGCACACGCGGTCATCAAAGGTGCGCATGCCAGGGATGAAGTCGAGGTGGTAGCCCTCGGGCAACTTGCCCTCTTTGGCGTTGAGCCGGATTTTATCCAGGATGCGGCCAAAAATACAGATGCCGCCGACTAGGTCGCGAGGGGAACGAAGGGGGAATGCCATGCGCCTCCTTTTACGGAAGCGCATGGCGAAGTCAATCCACGGCGCTTACTCCGCATTCTTCTTGCTCTTGCCCTTCGCGGCACCCTTGGCAGCGGCAGCCGCAGGGGCCACTTTTTCGCCGGGCTTCGGCAGTTTGGCGCTCACTTTTTCCCAATCGGGATTCAGCGTGGCTTCGCTGAGGGTGAAATTGCGGAAATCGACCGACGCGCCGCCGACGGTGAAGCCGGGAGCGGCCTTTTCAGTCTTGAACAAGTCACTGGCACCCCAGGCGACGAGGTCGTCCACTTTGCCGAGCATTTTGTCGCCCACCATTTCCATGCGGACCTTGTGCCAGCCATCGCCGAGATCGACCGGAAAACGGGCGAAGACGATCGCCTTGTCCGGACCTTCGTGGTCGTTGTCATCGCGCTGAATCGTCACGGACTTTGGCGTGATGTTGATGCGCGCCATGTGGTCTTTGATGGCGTTGATGGACAGGCTGGTGGTACGAGCGCCAGAAAACTTGAACTCATATTCGATGACGAAGTCCTGCAGCTTGTTCGGCAGGCGGTTCACCGCGCCGTGCATGTCGGCTTCGAGTTCGGAACCACGCAGCACGCCGTCCACCGCCTCCCACTTGCCCTTGGCGGCCTTCCACGGCGCACCGGCACCGTCGTTAAGCTTGTTTTCATAAATGGCCTTGCCGGGGATGGCGAGGAGCGGCTTGTCTTCGGCACGAACGCCAAACGCGGCGAGGGCTAGAGTCAGGGTGAGCAGGGAGGGGTGTTTCATGGGACGTTGGGAACGACACACCTGCGACCAAATTGCAGGAGACTTGAACAATCACCGTCGCCGACTAGACTCGTGTCATGACTGCGACGGCTATCTTTCCAGACCCATCCGAAACGGTGGCCGAGAGCGGCTTTCTGGCTGTTTCCGGCAGCCATCGTGCTTTGGGCAAGACCGCAGGCGCGGCGCTGGACGCGCTGTCTGGACAACTGGCGGATGATGAATCCTCATCGCTGATCATGGTGCAGTCGATGAAGCCCGATCGATTTTTCAACGCGGCGCAGAAAGAGCGGATGCAGCAACTCATGCAGGCATGGCAGGACTCGCCAGAGACGACCCAGCCACCCGCAGAACTGCTGGCGGTGCTGGATGAGGAACTGAAGGCCACCATTGAGCGATCCAAGGCTTTGCTCAATCAGCGGGCATGAATCCCAGATACCCGTTGGTTGCCAACCGCGCGGGCTTCCACTGTGAGTACTGCCACGCGCCACAGGCGGTTTCAAATTCGCACTTTGAGGTGGAGCATGTGCTGCCTGTTTCGCACGGTGGCGACCAGCAGCCTGGAAACTTGGCGCTCGCCTGTCCTTTCTGCAATGTGTTCAAGGCGGCTGCGGTAACAGGCCACGACACTGAGAATGGTGATGCAGTGCCATTGTTTCATCCACGCACCCAAGTTTGGGAGGAGCATTTTGCCGTCGATCCTGGCACTCTGCATGTGGTGGGGCTGACACCAACAGCTAGGGCCACCGTGGAGCGCTTACGCATGAATCGCGAGCTGGCAGTCCTGGCACGCGGCTACTGGGTGATGATCGGCCTGTTCCCATGATGCGGAGCTTGGGGGTTGCGCGAAAAATCGCTTCTGATAGAACCAGCGCATGCGCACGACTGCTGTTTGCCTCATTTTGCTACTCACCCCCATGCAAGCCGCCGAACTCACCACCGCCGACACTTGGCTGGCCCACACGCAGATCGCCCCAGCGATGCAAGTGCCGGCCAATCTCGCCGCGTGGGAGCAGCAGCGAACGCAAATTCGCGCGAAACTGATCGACTTGCTCGGTGATCTGCCGCCACGGCCACCGGTGTCAGCGATTCAAGTGACCAGCCGTGAGGACAAGGGCGCTTACACACTTGAAACGATCCAGTTCGACAATGGCGTGGGTGAAATCGTGAAGGGTTACATGTTTGTGCCGAAGTCAGCGACGGCGCAGAGCAAAGCGCCCGCCATTCTCTACTGCCACTGGCACGGTGGGCAGTATGACATCGGCAAAGACGAGTTGTTGGGCACGAATGCGACGCCGGTGGCCGCTGGTCCGGCGCTGGCGGCGGCCGGTTATGTCGTGCTGGGCATTGATGCGCCGTGTTTTGGCGAGCGCAACGGCCAGGGACCGGATGGTCCGCAGCAGAAGGGCAATGCGGGCGAAATGACGGCGGCGAAGTTTCACCTGTGGGCTGGCCGCACGCTGTGGGGCATGATGCTGCGCGATGATCTGACCGCGCTCGATTATCTCTGCTCACGCCCCGAGGTGGATGCGCAGCGCATCGGCGTTACCGGCATCAGCATGGGTTCCACGCGGAGCTGGTGGCTCATGGCGTTGGACGATCGCCCGCGTGCGGCGGTCTGCGTCGGCTGCATGACGCGCTACGAGGAGCTGATCCGCGCCGGGATGCTCAAGGCGCACGGCATTTACTACTTCGTGCCCGGCATGCTGAAACACTTCGACACTGAGGCGGTGATCGCGCTCGCCGCGCCACGCCCGATCCTGTTCATGACCGGCGACCAGGACGGCGGCTCACCGGTGGCAGGCGTGCGCCACCTCGGTGACATCGTAAGCCAAGTGTATGCGCTGCACGGTGATGATGCGACGCAGCGCTTCGAGAACACGATTTACCCCGATGTCGGGCATGTGTATCTGCCCGAGATGTGGGAGAAGACGCTGCTGTGGATGGAGCGCTGGGTGAAGGGACCCGGTGAGAAGTAAGAAGTAAATGGTGAGAGGTGGATGTCTCTGACATCTAACCACTCACTTCTAACCTCTGACGTACCATCTCGTCCGACACCTCACCACGAACTCAAATCCTCATGCAACTGCTCCATCTCGCGGGAGAAGGCGGCGCGTTCGGGCATGTCGGGTTCGCCGTAGGGGACCATGCCGACCACGTTTTGGCGCAGCGCGGTGATGCCGCTCTTGCCATTTTCATCGCGGATGGTTTTCCACGCGCAGTCGGCAAAGCGGGCGGCGAGGATGCAGTCCTGCGGGGTGGTGTGGCCGCCGCGCTGCAAATGACCGAGCACGGAGGGACGCACTTCGAGGTCCGGGAAGGGGGCACCGGGACGCTGGAAGTATTTTTGGAAGGCGTCCATGAGCACATAGGCGCGGTTGCGCGTCTGCGGCGGGTCAAATTCCACGCCTTCAGCCACGAGCACGATGGCGTGGCCGCGACCACGCGTCATCGCGCCTTCGATCTTCGCTGCATGACGCTCCATGTCGGCGGCTGTGAGCGGTCCGCCTTCCGGCGTGATGATCATCTCCGCGCCGGAGGCCAGGCCGGCCATGCGGGCGAGATCGCCGCTCTCACGGCCCATCGTTTCCAGCACCATCACGCGGCGGTGGCTGCGGGCGGTGTCGATGAAGTGATCCACGGCCCACACGAGCGTATGAACCGCCGTGTCCACGCCGAGCGCCATTTCGGTGAACTGCAAATCGTTATCAATGGTGGCAGGTATGCCGATAACTTTGAGATCGCTCTCATCGGCGAGCAGCTTGGCACCGGTGAGGGAGCCGTCGCCGCCGACGACCACGAGCGCGCGCACGTTGAGGTCTTTGAGCAGCTTGATGACCTTGGTCCGCACCTCTTTCTCATGGAATTCCAGGCAACGTGCGGAGCCGAGGATGGTGCCGCCTTTGCCCATGATGCCGCTGACGCTGGCGTGATCCATCTGGATGAGGTGGAGTTGCTCGGAGATCAGGCCGGCGCGGCCCGTGTGGGTGGCGATGTCTTGTTTCAGGCGCACCAGCGCATCGCCGTCGCCATTGACGACGCGGGCGGTGCGCACCAAGCCGCGGTAGCCGTCCCGAATGCCGAGCACGGCGATTTTTTCGCGGTTCAGGCCGAGACGGACGATGGCACGCAGAAAGGCGTTCATGCCGGGGGAGTCACCGCCGCTAAAGAGCACAGCGACAGCATGTTCGGGGAAAGAGGGAGTCATGGGAAAGGGGGGAATTCGGGGGAGCACTGCCATAGCGAGTTCCCCGAGTCAGGCAAGCAACGCCTCGTCAGGACTTTGGCACCCGCTTGCCTCCCCTCGCAGGCGTGATAATGGCGCGGGTGTCTCCCGCTCTCGCCACCACGCTGTTTCCCCTGCTCGCCGCTCTCTTGTATGCCTTCGGGGCGCTCGTGCTGAAGCGCTCCAGCGATCTCGGCGTGGGCCTGTGGCGCACCACGTTTGTGGCCAATCTCATCGTCGCGGCGCTGTTTTCGCTGCTCTGGCTGCTCGGTGGGCCACCGGTGGACAGAGCACTGCTCTGGCAGCCGGGCCTGATCGCGCTGTGCCTGTTCGTGGGCCAGATTTCGCAATTTCTCGCGCTGGAAAGGGGCGATGTCTCTGTCGCCGTGCCGGTCTTTGGCCTGAAGGTCATCCTGGTGGCCTTCTTGACCCCCGTATTGATCGGTGATCCCGTGAGCCTGAAACTGTGGGCCGCTGCCTTCCTCAGCGTCATCGGCATTACCTTCCTCAATCAAAAAGACGCTGGCAAGCCGCCGCGCAACCTGCTCATCACCTTTGTCGCGGGTGGCGTTGGTGCCACGGCCTTCGCGGTGTTTGACGTGCTGGTGCAGAAATGGGGACCAAGCTGGGGTGTCGGCCGTCTGCTGCCCTGTATCTTCTGGATTAACGCGCTGCTCTCCTTCGGCCTCGTCTTCCGCTTCACCGCCCCGCTCAGCGCCATTCCCCGCCAGGCCTGGCGCTGGCTCACCGGCGGCTCCGTTCTTCTCGGCGTGCAGAGCATTCTCTTCGTCAGCACGCTCGCCGTCTTTGGCAAGGCCACCTCCGCTAACATCGTCTATGCCTCGCGCGGCCTGCTCAGCGTCCTCCTCGTGTGGATGATCG
>JBDNIB010000548.1:0-3198 GCA_041688535.1 Prosthecobacter sp. | reverse complement strand
TTGAGCGGCCTGATGAATTACCAAAGTAGAATTATGCGACGGAGGGAGCGGTGTCGCCGGATGGCAGGCGCGTGCTGTTCACGCGTGAGGGCGAGGCATGGTGGCGGCAGGGGTATCAAGGCTCACGGGCGGGCCAGACTTGGCTGCTGAACCGTGACGACGGCTCCTGTCAGCAGGTCATGGCGGAGAACAAGGAAAGTCGCTGGCCGCTGTGGCAGGCGGATGGCAAGGGCTTCTACCACGTCTCGAACCGCGACGGTGTGTGCAATCTGTGGGCTCATGATCTTGCCTCCAAGAAGAACCGCCAGCTCACGCAGTTTAAGACGGACTCGGTGGTGTTTCCCACGCTGTCGCGGGATGGTGGTACGCTGGTGTTTCGCCACGGCTTTGATTTCTACCGCCTGCGCACGGATGGCAAAGCCGCGCCGAAGAAGATCGCGATTCAACACACGGGTGACGCGTTGCGGTCGCCAGTGGAGCGGCTGGTGCTGGACAAGGCCACAGGGGTGAGTTTCACCAGCGATGGCCTGCAACTGGCCTTCATCTCCGGCGGTGATGTGTGGGTGATGAACACCGAGCTGCGGGAGCCGCGCCAGGTCACGCGCACGGCAGGGGAGGAGAGCGCGGTCACGTTTGCGCCGGATGGGAAATCGCTCTGGTTCATCAGTGATGTGGACGGGCAGAGCGACCTCTGGCAGGCACGGCCAGCGAACCTGAAAAAGACTTGGTGGGAGAACAGCACGTTCACACTCACGCGGATTACCAACGACGCGGACGTCGAATCGCGGCTGCAATTTTCACCCGACGGCAAACAGCTCGCCTTCACCAAGGAGCGCGTGGATTTGTGGATCGCGGATGCGAATGGGCAGAACGCGAAGCGATTGTTCGAGTCGTGGAACCAGCCCAGCTTCATCTTTTCGCCCGATGGCACCTGGATCGTGTATGCGGTCAGTGATGAGTGGTTCAACAGCGACATCTGGTTGCAGCCGCTGAATGGCTCGGGTGCGCCGTTCAATCTCTCGCGTCATCCTGACAACGACGAAGACCCGGTGTGGTCGCCGGATGGCAAGGTGATCGCCTGGACCGGCCGACGGCAGGGCGAGGAGGTGGACATTCATTATGTCATGCTGCGTGCCGAGGACGAGGAGCAGACCAAACGCGAGCGCACGCTGGTGAAGGCCCGGGAGAAATTCACCAAGGCCGCTGCCGCAGCGAAGTCAGCCACCGCCAGCACGAAAAAGGTGGAAGCCAAACCGGAGGAGAAGGCGGAAGCGAAAGCGGAACCCAAACCAGCACCGAAACCCATCGCCAAGCCGCCTGCACCGCTGCGCATCGACCTTGAGGGCATCCATGAGCGCATTCATGCTATCACCCTCCCCAACACGACGGAGAACGGGTTGTTTTGGTCGCACGACTCGAAGAAACTGGCCTTCAACGCCAAGGTGGACGGCAAGTGCGGCTGCTACACGGTCGAAATCCCCGACGAGGTGAAACCGAAGCCGCTGGTGCCCACGGCAATCTCGCAGGCCCGCTGGCTCAAGACGAATGAGCAAATCGTCTGCCTCAATGATGGCGTGCCGACGACGATCAGCACCTAGGGCACCGCGCCAAGTCTTAGCGCGCATCGGTTTCGCGCGCAGCAGACGGTCGTGTCCGCCGACAAGCAGCTCGCCGTTTTTGATCTCTGCTGGCGCATCATGCGTGATCATTTTTATGATGAGAAACTCGGCAATCGCGACTGGGACGCCGTGCGGTCGAAATACGCCGACATGGCCGCCGCCGTTCCCGACATGCGCGCGGTAGTGGAAGTGGTGCAACTCATGCTCGGCGAGCTGAACGGCTCGCACCTCGGCTTCACACTCGAAGCAGCAGTCACTGCAGCAAGCACCTGGAAGGAGGAGACCGCGCATCTGGGCCTGCGCTTTGATCCCGCCTACGCCGGACCGGGCTGGAAAGTGCGTGATGTGCTGCCCAAAAGCCCCGCCAGCCAGCGCCTGAGCCGCATTGAAAAAGACGAAGTTATCCTGCGTGTGGATGGCCGCGAGGTGCAACCCGGCACGGATGTGAGCGAGGTGCTGAACGGCCTGCTAGAGCGTGACATCACGCTGCAAGTCCAAGCCGCCGACGGCAAGCAGCGCAGCGTGACGCTGCGGCCCACGAGCTTCGCCAATGTGCGCAAACTGATCTATGAAAAGTGGATCAAGGATAACCGCAGCGCGGTCGAAACCGCCTCCGGCGGCAAGCTGGGCTACCTGCACATCACCGCGATGAACGATGAGAGCTTCGTGCGCTTTGAGGAGGAGCTGTATGCCGCCGGCGCGGGCAAGGACGGCCTAGTCATTGATGTGCGTGAAAACGGCGGCGGCTCCACCACAGATCATCTGCTCACTGCGCTGACGCAGCCGCGCCATGCCCTTACCGTGCCACGCGGCGGCAGCATTCCCGGCTATCCGCAGGATCGCATGGTGTATGCTACTTGGCACAAGCCGGTGGTCGTGCTGTGCAATCAGAACAGTTTTAGCAACGCGGAGATTTTCAGTCACGCCATCAAGACGCTCAAGCGCGGCCAGTTGGTCGGTGTGCCGACTGCTGGCGGCGTGATCAGCACCGGCAGTGCCCGCGTGATGGATGTGGGCACACTGCGGCTGCCGTTTCGCGGTTGGTATCGCCTGGAAACCGGTCTCGACATGGAACTCAACGGCGCGCAGCCCGATCATCTGCTCTGGCCGCAGCCCGGCGACTGGCCGCAGCCCGGCGACTGGCCGCAGGGCGCGGACACGCAGTTGCAAAAGGCGATTGAAGTCCTGCGCGGTGACGTGACGCAGTGGCAGCAGCGTCCGCAGCCGAAACTGCTCAAGGCGAGCGAGCGGAAGCTACCGTGAGGTGATTCTCGCGGCTTGCACTCGTTTCGAGCACTGGCACCATGCGGGATGCCGAAGCGCATCGCCATTTTTGGAGGTAGTTTTAATCCACCTGGAAATCATCATGCCGCCGTGGCAGCACGGTTGGCGCAGGTGTTTGACGAGGTACGCGTGATCCCCTGCGGGCCGCGGCCAGACAAGCCAGTCACGGGCAGCGTGCCTTCCGTGTTTCGCGCGACGCTGGTGGACATCGTGTTTGGTGGCCTGGACAAGGTGGTGGTGGATCTCAGCGACTTTGAGCAGGAGACCTTCACGCGAAATCATGAGCTGCAAACGC
>JBDNIB010000547.1:0-3675 GCA_041688535.1 Prosthecobacter sp. | reverse complement strand
CGGATCGCTGACCACCAGCGCCCGCCTACCGCCAATCTCCTGCGCCATCTCGCCGACACGGGCGAGCGTGCCGTTGCCATAGATGAGACGGGTGCGGGGCTGGTGGTCGAAGGGGGCGAGGGACATGGGGGATGTATTGTAGTTCCGCCTTCAGGCGGAGTGCTCGGACCGCCTAAAGGCGGAACTACGAACTCAAGCGCAGTCGATGGAGCGGCGCTTGTAGAGGAACTCGAACATGTTGCCTTCGTGCGGCTGGTCCCAACTGATCTTCATCGTGCTGATCGGCCCGATGTTGAGGCGGTCGATGTCGCCGCATTCGAGGAGTTCATTGATGAACTCGGCGTCCTGCGTGATGGCGGTGACGATGAGCGAGTAGCCGATGCGGCCAAGGACTTCGCCTTGCGGGACTTCGAGCACGCTGGCGTAAGGGCAGAGGAATTCGCGGTTGGCGAGTGGGTGCTTGTTGTCGGAGCACCAGATGATGGACGGGCGCAGGAAGGTGCCGCCCATGAACTCGGTCTTGCGCGGGCCATCGCGGAACTTCGCGGTCATGTCCTCGGCACCGGGTTTCTCCAGGTCGGAGTCAATGGCACCGTCGATGTAGTCGGCCATCTTCACATTTGCGAAGCCAGCGAGGCGGGCGTTTTCGTCCTCCGAGGTCGTCGGCATCACGGGGCCGAGGCGCTCAGCCAGCGCGGTGGCGATTTCTTTGCCATACTTCGGCACGATGACGGCCGAGGCGTTGATGCAGGAGCGGCCCCCATTGTCGCTGATCGAGGCGACCATGACGTCGAGGTAGTCCTTCCAGTTTTCAATCTTGTCCTCGCCGATGATGATCTTGCTCCAGCCTGGGCCATGCACCTGCACGGCGGGATTGCCCTCATACATCTTCGCCATGGCGACATCGCCAAAGACAAGGTTGCGACCGCTGAGCTTGACGACCTCACCGCTGCCTTCGTGGTCGGTGGGGTAGAAGCCGAAGGCCTCCGCAGGAGCACCGGCGGCGATGAAGGACTGGATGAGGCGATACGGCGTCCACGGCTCCTCGCGGCCTGGTTTGATGACGACCGGGATCTTCAAGGCGATGGCGGGTAGCCAGAGCGAGTTCACAGCGGGAGAGTTGCTCGGCATCACGAGTCCGAGGGACTGCGTGGTGGGGAAGTAGGACACCGGGCAGCCGGACTGCGTGCCGAAACCTCGGTCGATGACGCTCAAATCCAAGCCACGCGTGAGGCCATTGAGGATCATCTTCATGTTCGTCAGCGCGAAGTGCAGCTTGGCCATGTTCCGCTTCACCATCACATGCGGCAGACCGCTGGTGCGAGAAAGCGTGGCGATGTATTCCTCCGGCGTCTGCGTGTGGCCTTTATCACCGAGGGGCAGGGTGCCGTTGAGGAAATGCTCACCCGCTTTGGCGGTGATCTCGATCAACTGCTCCACCGTGAATTTCTTCAGCGCCGCACGTGCCTCGCCGATCTTCGCGAGATCCTTGCGCACGATGCCAGCGTTCACTTGGCTGATTTCGGCGCAGATTTCGCCTGTTTTGTGATCTTTGACCTGGGCTTTGTCGAGGGACTCGTAAGGGCGGCCTTTGCGGAGGGCGGGAAGATGGGGAATGGACATTGGCTGGGTAGTTTTTGGAAGACGGAAGATTTACGAGTGTCAGACCCGACGGGCAAAGAGAAACTGGCTGACGCCGTCAAGTCTTTCAGTTGGCTTGAGGAGGGAGCAAGGCCTCGGGGATCATCGTCACCAGCGCGGCGGAGAAATTGGAGTAGAACGGATAATCGGGGTGCGGCGACTCAGGGACGCCCACAGGACGGTAGCGCCAGTGTTTGTACATCCAGAGCCAGCATTCCGGGTGCTCGCTGATGGCCTTCTCAAAGTGGTTCCACACTCGCTGCGTCAGTTCACGCGTATCGTCCTCGGCGGTGGGCTGGATGGCTTCAAAGATGGACGCCTCGTATCTGCCATCGGGCAGGGGACGGCACACGCCGGTGATGATGGAAAGGCCGAGCCGCTTCGCGAGCTCGACATGCAGTGTCGGCACGCAGGTCCAGAGGCCGAAGCATTCAATCGCCGCCGCCGACTTGCCTGGGGCGATGTTCAGGTCCGTCAGCAGGCCCACATGTCCTTTGCGCTTGAGCGCCTTCATGAGCTTGAGCATCGCATTATCCTGCGAGATGAAGGTGTGGCCGGACTGTTCCCGCAGGCGCTTGAAGATGCGGGTGATGGCCGGATTTTTGAAGTCCTGGGCCACCACGGTGAAGGGGAAGCCGCGAAAGCCCCACACCTGGCTGATCAGTTCGAAATTGCCGAAATGCGGCGTCACCCACACCGCGCCGTTTTGCCGTGCCTTCTCCTCCGCGCTCGGATCGTCGATGTTGATGACAAAGTGTTGCTGCCAGGTGTTTGCCGTCAGCTTGGGCGACCAGAAGAGATCGAGAAACGTGCGCGCGAAGACCTGATACGAACCCCGCGCGATGCGCGCACGCTCCGTTTCGGTGTAACGGTCACCAAACGCGCAGCGCAGATTATCCAGCGCCGTTTTGCGCCCGCGTTGGTCGCCCCAGTAGGCCAGCGTGCCGATCCCGCGTGAGAGCGCCATGATGATCCGGCGTGGCGTTCGTGGCAGGAGCCAGGCGACGATTTCGAGCAGGATGGTTTCAAAGAAAATTCGGAGCTTCTTCACGAGGCGTTTGGTGTTTGGGAAAATCGCGTTAGTGTGGCACATGCCTGCGCTCAATCTCAATAGCATTCTCAAGCGACTCCTCAAGCAGCCGACCGCCCCGTTTCATGAATATCATGTGCGTGCCGAGATCGAGTCCCTGCTCAAGGGTTGCCCGCATGTGAAACTGAAGCGTGACAAGTTTGGCAACCTCCTTGCTACCTACAAGAATGGCAAGGCCAAGAGCAAGCCCACCTGGGTGCTCGGTGCCCACATGGATCATCCTGGATTCGTCAAGCCAACGACCGGCAGTCCCAAACGCGATGACTGGGATTTCCTCGGCGGTGTGGGGCAGGCAGAGATCGAGGCTGGCGTGAAGCGCGGACTGCGCAAGGCGAAGGGGCAGATGGCCACCTGGAATTTTCCGGTCGAAGTGACCAACAGCCGCATCGAGGCGGCGGCCTGCGATGACCTGATCGGCTGCGCTGCCATTGTGATGACCTTTCTCGAGCTCTCACGCCTGGACATTCCCACCACTGTGCATGCCGCCTTCACGCGGGCGGAGGAGGTCGGCTGGCTCGGAGCCTGGCATCTGGCGCAAAACTGGCCGTTTGGCCCTGACAGCGTGTTTCTCTCCCTCGAAACCAGCCGCCCGGTCAATGGTGCGGTCATGGGTGGCGGGCCGGTCATTCGTGTCGGCGACCGCGTTTCTATTTTCGACAATGAAGCGGTGGCCGTGCTCATGCGCACCGCGCAGGAGCAGGGCATCCGCGTGCAGCGCTGCCTGCTCGACGCGGGAGCCTGTGAGGCCACCGCCGTGCAAGCCGCAGGCATCCGCAGTGCGGGCATTTCGATTCTGCTGGGCAACTACCATAACATGAACCCCTCCCGCCAGATCGCGCCGGAATGGGTCATGATGGATGATTTGCAATCCATGATCGAGCTGCTCAAAGCCCTCGTCGCCACCAAACACGATGGCATCGGCGAGCGCACCATCCGCGAGCGCG
>JBDNIB010000546.1:0-2747 GCA_041688535.1 Prosthecobacter sp. | reverse complement strand
CCCCGCGCCAGGCACACTGGCACAACCCGCGCCCGCCATGCCGGCCACGCCTGGAGCGCTGCCCAGCCTGGGGGACATGCTCAGCCAATGGGAGGCCATGTACAAGCAGCGCATGCTGGAGCTGGAGACGAAGAACAACCAGATGCAGCTCGATCTCGGCAAATGGCAGAACTGGTACCAGTGGGCCTCGGGTGAAATCACCTCCGCGCGCGTGCAAAACGACATCCTCGGCAAAAAAACTGCGGCCATGGAGCAAAGCATCCAGACGATGAGCCAGGAGGTCGCGGCGGGTCGGGCCGCGAGCAGCCAGCTAAGCAAACGGATGGAGGAAAAAATGGCAGTGGACCTCGAAATGCGCAAAAACAGCCAGCGCCTAACGGCGGCTGAAGCAGCGGCGAAGGACCCCTCAGAAAAACTCGCCGAAGCATCGGGGCGCATCGCCACCATCGAGCAGGAGCGTGACAAAATTCTCAAGGAACGCGATGTGGCCGTCCAACAACGCGATACCGCGATCAAGGACCGCGACGTGGCCGTCAAAGACCGCGATGCCACCAGCGCGCGCAGCCTGGGCCTGCAGGCAGAAGTGGATGATTTGAAGAAAAAGACCGGCAGTGCTGAGATGAAACGCCTGCTGACCGAGAATGATCGGCTAAAAAAGGAACTGACTGAGGCACAGGGCCAGGTGGCGACGTTGAAGGCCGACGTCACCCGCAAAGACCAGGAAATCGTCCAGTTGCGCGGCCAGCTCACCGGTTTGCAGGGACAATTGGCCGAACTGCGCCAAGAAAGCGGTGCTTATCAGACTCAAGTGGCCGAGCTGACCAAACAGCTCAAGGAATTGCAGTCCGGCATGGACACCAAGCTGGCCGCCACGCCAGAACTAACTCAGGAAAACGACATGCTGCGCGCCATCATCATGCGCCAGCTCCGCACCCAGCACCGCCAACAGTCGGCGAAGGACCTCATGATCACCGAGCTGCAGAAGATGGAGAACGCTTCCAACGATCTGGTCAAACAGGTCGAGGAGATGAAAAACGCGCGCATGACGCTCACCCCAGATGAGGAAAAGCTGTTCTCCGACCCGGTGGTGAAAGAACTGCTCGGCCCCAAGGGCGTGCAGGCCACGCTGATCGCGAGCGCCGGTCCGGGCGGCGACAAAAAAATGGCTCCTGCCGCTCCCAGCACTGTCGAAACCCTCATCACCCAGGCCAACGAGGCTTACATGAGCAAGGAGTTCGAATCGGCCGCCAAACTTTATCAGGATGCGTTGCGTGCCGAGCCCAAGAATGTCTCCGCGCTCATCGGCCTGGGCATGGCACGGCAGCGCGATGACAAACACGCTGACGCCGAAGTGGCGCTGCAAAAAGCCCTGGCCTACGACCCGGCCAACGAGCCGGCGGCCTTTGCGCTGGGCGTCACCTACTTCAAGCAGGAGCGCTGGAAGGATGCGATGACCTACTTTGAAAAAAGCCTCGCTAAACGGCCCGAAAACGCCAGTGGCAGACACTATCTGGGCATCATCGCCACCAAGCTGAGCCTGATGGAACGCGCCGAGCGCGAATTTAAAACCGCCCTAGCCATCGATCCGGCCTACGGCGAGGCCAATTTCAATCTGGCCGTGCTCTACGTCACCTGGGACCCGCCGCGGTGGGACAAAGCGCGCGTCGAATACGACGAGGCAATCAAAAAGGGGGTGAAACCGGACGCCAACCTCGAAAAGCTACTAGAAGGCGGCAAGGTCTCCCAGCCCTAACGCAGCGGAAATAAAAAGGGCTGCCAGCCATGCGGCAGGCAGCCACTTGTTAAGAGTTCTTCACCCAATAAGCCCGGTCAGAGCCGGATTTCCTCGCCCGTCGTCGCATTGGCGAGAGTCATCTGCTCGCGATGGAAAGCGGGATCACTGCGGAAGGTGAGGCGGGCTTGATACTTGCGCTCGAGATCGACCAGCAACTCCCCATCCTCAGTTTTGAGGCGGGTCATGACTTCCGGGTGAACAATGATGAGAATGCTCTTCTGATCTTCCTTGGCACGACCGAGGATGCTGATCAGACGGCGTTGAAGCTCGACACTCATGGTGAGCGCCGTTTTGACCTGGCCATGCCCTTTACAATAAGGGCAGGCTTCGTAGAGCGTGGTGCCGAGGCTCTCATTCAGACGCTGGCGGGTCATTTCCATCAGGCCAAACTGACTGATGGGCAGCACCTGGGTCTTGGCCTTGTCACGCTTCATATGATCGAGCATGAGCTTGTACACGGCCTGCTGGTCGCGGCGGTGCTTCATGTCGATGAAATCGACAACGATGAGGCCGCCCATGTTGCGCAGGCGGAGCTGGCGGGCGACTTCGGCGGCGGCTTCGAGATTGGTTTCGAGGAGGAGCTTATCCACGTCCTTGTGGCCTTTGTTGCGGCCCGTGTTCACGTCGATGGAGACGAGAGCCTCGGTCTGGTCGATCACGATATAGCCACCGCAGGGCATCCAAACCTGGCGGTAGAAGGCGTTGTCGATCTGCTTCTGAATGCCGTAGTGCTCAAAGATGGCAGACTGCCCCTGGTAGAGGTTGATGCGGCGTTTCGCACGGCCGGAGATGTGCGCGGCCATGCGCTGCATGCGCTCGACGGTGGCGGCGTCATCACAGGCGACCTCATCAATGTCTTCGGTGAGGAAGTCACGCACGGTGCGCTCCACGAGATCAGGCTCCTGGAAGCAGCAGACCGGGGCGTTCTGACCATCACGCTTGGCAACAATAT
>JBDNIB010000545.1:0-3174 GCA_041688535.1 Prosthecobacter sp. | reverse complement strand
GCGGCGGGGTTGTTCGACACCAGCAACGCCTTGGGAGGGGCGGCACCGGCAACGCCAGGCAACGCCAGCTCCGCGCTCACCGCCATGCTGGAGAGGATGTCGCCCAAACCAACCGGCACCCCGCCGCCGCCCCGATGCGTCAGACTGCGCACGCTGCGTAGCTCACCGGCAGGAGATATGGCAAACACGGCAGTGAACTTCTGGTAAAGCAAAACAATCAGGCACCCGCCCTGCACCGAGGGTTCGATCAGCGGCAGCGCAGCCAAGCACTCCACTGCGGCCGCCGTCACCGCCACGCGGACGGGCACGCGAAACTCCTCGCCATGCTCCAGTAGTTGGTGCAGAAACGCCTCGCGCGAGCGGGAGAGCGCAATGGCCCCGCAACGCGCCTGCCCGGACGCCGCACCCCAGAACGGCAATAGCCGCCACGCGGTCGTTTCTACCGAAATCTCACGGTCAGACAGAACCTCACGCGGATCATCCATGAGATTGTAACGGAGGATCTCCAGATCTTCGTCCGCCTCGCTGGCCCCCTCCGGCGGCTGCACCAGGCCCGCCAGCGCAAATTCATCCGCAACATGCAGGATGACACCGAGCGCCTTGGGACGGTGGCCAAAAAAGGTGGGCGACAGCAGTTCGCTGAGCAGATCAGCCACCCCGTCACCTGTCGTCAGGGTTGCCAGCGCGATGGTCGGCCCCGGACGCCAAGCCTGGTCTTGGCGGGAGAAGGTGGCGGAAACCACCTCCCGTCCGCCATCGAACCAGAGATGCCACTGGCAAGGCAGCTCAAACGCATCCCGATACCAACTGCGGTCAGTGCCCCGGCTCGTCTTCGCGGCCACCAAGCGAGCTTGGCGGTAAACATCCGCCGGTGCTAACTCGCTGGGGTCGGTGATCGGAAGCATGACGTTGCAGCTTAACTGCGGGTCCCGGGACGGCAGTTACCAGTCACGCGTATCCGCCGCTGCCAGCACGTGCGTCGTCACGCCGTCAGCATCGGTGTAATCGCAGTTGCCGTAAGGCGTGCTCACCACAGGAATGGTTCCCGTCCATGTGTATAAGCCATTTGAAGGACACTGAGGCTCACTCTCCAAGGCTAGGCCCGGACCAAAGGCCTGCGTTGTTGTGAATGCGGCCCCAATGTTAAGGTTTTGGAAGTTCGTCGCGGCACGCACCGCTTTCTGCACCTGCGCCAACTGCATCTTGCACTTGGCTTTGTCGGCACCTTTGCGGTAAGAACCAATGCCCATAAAGACCACCGAGATGAGGCCGAGGAGCAGAGCGATGACCAAGCTGATTTCAATGAGGGTCATACCAGCGGCATTGAAGCGCTTGGGAAAACGATTGGCGGATGTGGTGATTTTCATATTTTCGTTTGCTTAGAATTAAATGTTAAGCAGACTTTCGTAACAGTTATGAACAGTTTCGTCCAGCTTAATTTTGATAATCCTATTACCAGGTCATCATCTACGAGGCAACAGGAGATCACCGCAGTTCGGCGAAGCTTCGCTGTGACAGCGAGCACCCCGGGCCTGCTGCCCACTGACGGCTGCTGCCACTGCGCCGCTTCAGAACTGCAGTAGGTCGCCCACTGGTAGCGGTTTGTTTTGGCGGATGGATGCTTCGGCGACGAGGCACAGCCCGGCGCTCCAGAGACCGTCGAGGCCGGTGGCGATGGGTGGTTTGCCGCTGCGGACCATGTCAATGCATTGGGCGATTTCGGCGCGGAGTTCGAAGACTTCGCCGCTGTGCGTTTCGATCTTTACTTGTTCGAGGTTCTCGCCGTCGAAGACTTTGAGGAAGTAGTCGGGTTCCAGTGTGCGGTCGAGCGCGCCGCTCCAGCCGGCCCAGAGCGCACCCTTGGTGCCGCTGACTTTGACGGTCTGATGATGTTCAAAGGCGGCGAGCGTCTGTGATATGACGGCGTAGCTGCCGTTCGGGTATTTGAACATGGCGCTGAAGTTGTCCTCGCGCCAGCCGGGGATGTGTCGGTCGAGCAATGCCTGAATCGCGGGCGCAGTCCAAGTGCCGGCATGAACGCCGTTGGTGATGGCGTCGATTTGATACTCGGCAAACATCAGCCGCGAGACTTCGCCGTGTTTCTGGGCGACGCCGTTGACGTAGTGGCTGAGGTTGAGCGCGAGATAAGTCATGTTCAGCGCGTTTTCGCAGCAGAAGACTTCCTTCATCGCCGCCAGTTCGGCGCGGCCCAGGACGCGCATCACCAGGTCAATGGGAAATTTGTCGTGGCCTGCCGGCACGGGCGTGTGCGTGGTGAAAACGCAGAGTTCGCGCACCTTGTCCAAATCGGCGTGCGTGAAGGTGCTGCGACCGGCCCGCGAGGCTTGCTCATCCAGCAGCGCCAGCGTCAGCAACGCGGCGTGACCTTCGTTCAGATGAAAGCGGGCGATGGTTTCATGGCCGAGCGCCCGCAACATCCGCACGCCGCCCACGCCCAACACGATTTCCTGACACAGCCGGTAGTGCTGGTCTCCTCCGTAGAGATAATGCGTCAACGTCTGGTCCCACTCCGAGTTCTCCGGCAGGTCTGTATCCAGCAAATAAACCGGCACGATGAAACCATCGGACGCTTTGACCTCATATTTCCAGGCGCGCAGATGAACGGTGCGGCCCTCGATGCTCACGCTGGCGCGCGTCGGCAGGTCAGTGAGAAAATCTTCCACGACCCACGCGGACGCTTCTTCCCATTGCCAGCCGCTGGCGTCCAGGCGCTGGGAAAAGTAGCCTTTGCGGTGGAGCAACGTGACGGCGACCATCGGCACTTTGAGGTCAGCCGCGGCGCGGATGGTGTCGCCAGCCAACACACCGAGGCCGCCGCTGTAGGTTGGCATTTCCGGGCGCAACGCCATTTCCATCGAGAAGTAAGCGACGGTTTGTTGTCGGTCTGTGGTGTGGTTCATGGCGATGGTTCCCTTTTCCGGGCGTTAGCAATGTTCAGTGCTGAATGTTTCATCCCGCGATTGCATCTCACCGCGCGCGCGGATGCTCACACAGCCTGCGGACAGGTTGGAGAGCACGATCAATGCCGTCGCAGCGAAAGAGATATGTGAAGGCAGTGCGTTATTGCTCATGTTGCGTCTGTCGGATGCGCCAAGCGCGATCTGACGCAGATAGAGGTGTGGTTGCGCATGCGCAATGGGGTGTTCACCCCAT
>JBDNIB010000544.1:0-5192 GCA_041688535.1 Prosthecobacter sp. | reverse complement strand
CGAAGAGCAGCGGCGTGCGCACCGCGCCCTTCACGAAATCCGCCAGCGGTGCATGCCGCGCACGCAAGGCGTTGTTCTCTGCCAATTGATCCGGCAAGCCGGACGTGTGCGTGAGCAGTTGCGCGATGGTGATGTCCTGGCGTGCTCCCTCGGAGAACTCGGGAAGGTATTGCACAGCGCGATCCGTGAGCTTCAGCTCGCCACGATCTACCAGCACCATCGCCGCAACGGCGGTGAACGGCTTGGTGATTGATCCGAGCAGGAACATGGATTCTGGCGTGGCTTTCCCAAAGGCTTGCTGCGTGATCTGATCACCATGCCGCACATGCAGCACGGCGGCACCGAGTGTGCCGTTGTCGATCTGCGTCTGGATGATCTTGGCGGCGGTTTGCATGCGATCTGGTGTGGCGCTGCGTCCGCTCGTTGTCGCGAGGCCGGTGAGCAAGGTGATGATAGAGCGGCGGTTCATTGATTTCATGGTTTGAGTTCGTTCAGCACCGCGAGGGTCAGCGCTTTGACGCCAAAGGTAATGGAGGATGCAGGTTCAGGCCGATAGAACGGCGAGTGCAGGCTGGGCAGGTTTTCGCCTGTTGCTTTGGCCTTCTCGAATTTTTCGGGGGTGACGGTGCCGAGCCAGGCGAGGAACACGGGGATCTTCTCGGGTGTCATGGTGTAGCGGGAGAAATCTTCGCCGGCCATCGTGGGCTTGCGTTCGATGATGTTGGTCTTGCCAAAGGCGTCCGCCCACGTCTGGCTCACGCGTGCGGTGAGGGCAGGATCATTGAACAAGGACGGCGTGCCCGGTCCCAGGAGCGTGATCTCCGGCAGCAGATTTTCTGGCAGCCCGGCGGCGATGCCGAGGCCGCGACAGATGCGTTTGATCGCCTCCAGCACTTGTTGGCGTGTCTCGGCACTGGTGGTGCGCACGGTGAGGCCGAGTTCGACCTTGTCCGGAATGATGTTGTGCTTGGTGCCGCCGTTGAACTTGCCCACTGTGATCACGACCGGTTCCACAGGGTGCAACTCGCGACTGTCGATCGTTTGCAATGCCAGCACGATTTGCGCGGCGAGCACGATGGGGTCCTTGGTCGTATTTGGCATCGCGCCATGACCGCCGACGCCTTTCACCACGATGTCCACGGTGTCCGTGCTGGCGGTGGCCGGCCCGCTGGTGACACCGAAGGTGCCTACTGCGAGACTTGAATCGCAGTGCAACGCTAGGCACACATCGGGCTGCGGAAAGCGCTGGAACAAGCCGTCCTTGAGCATCGCCAGCGCCCCCTCGCCGCGTTCCTCCGCCGGTTGTGCAATGAACACGAGCGTGCCCTGCCACTGATCTTTTGAAGCGGCGAGCGCTCGTGCCGCGCCGATCCAGCAGGTCATGTGCATGTCATGTCCGCAGGCATGCATCACAGCGACATCGTTGCCTGCATCGTCCTTGGTGGTGGTCTTGCTGACGTAGGGCGCGGAACCAATCTCGCGCACTGGCAGTCCATCCAAATCGGTGCGGACCAGCACTGTGCGCCCCGGTCCGTTTTTCAGCACGGCCACGACTCCCCAGCCGCCGACTTTCTCCGTCACCTCAAATTCCGCCGCCCGGATTTCCTCCGCCATCCGCGCACTGGTTTTTTCCTCATGAAACGACAGCTCAGGATGCGCGTGCAGATGCTCATAGAGTTTGAGCAACGATGGACGCTCCTTTTCGATGAAGGCGTCGATGGGGTCCGCTGCTTGTAGGTTGATGGCAGCGGCGAGGATGGCGAGAAAGGCGGTTTTCATGAGTGTTTACTTCTTCTCCCACAGGGTCTTCAACGCTTCCACACTGCGCTCGACGAGCGCTTGGCCGCCGTCGGGGCCGATCTGGCTGCTTTGGATGACCGCGCCGTAGCCGCCGTGCTTCGCGGCGCGTTCGGACGGCAGGTAGGTGCCGGGGCCGGCGAGTTGGATGACGAAGGTCTGGATGGCGGGGCTGCGGGCCTTCATTTGCACGCCGTAGTCGGTGTAGAGCTCGAACTCGTTCGTGGCGATGGCGATGTCGCCGAGGCGCAGCGCGTGCAATTCCATGACATAAGGTGCCTGCGTACCCGCCTGTTGCTCGTTGTAGCGGTCCACCACGCGCTGATTCCAGCCGTAGTTCCACTGCTGAGCCGGATCGTCTTTGTATTTCGCTGACTCGGTCAGCGCCGCTGATTTTTCGAGAATGGTGACTTTGCGGTAGGGCAGCTCGATGTCTTTGACCTGGTGCTGCAGCGGCACGTCGGTGCGGATGTCGTTTTTTGCACCTTCAAAGGCTTCTTCCCAGGCGATGACGATGCGCCGGGCCATTTCGTCGAGGCGCGAAATGCCGCCGCGCAGCTTGCGCATGCGCTCATCGGCATCGCGCCCGTAGGCGAGGCGGGAGGTGACATCGCCGCCTGCGCCGGTCCAGGCGAGGATGTGCAGGTCTTTACCGTGCTTTTCACGCAAGGCGCTCCGCACCGGGTCCCAGAAGTCCGCGTGGATGGCCGAGGTGCCGCCGACTTCTTGGGAAGGGCAGGGGACATTCACGGCGGTGGCGATCAGCTTATCCGCCGCATCCCAGAAGTATAAAACCTCGACGTTGTGATCCTCGTAGCCTTCGATGCCGCGAAAATTCGGCGAATCCGTCTTCCCATACATCACCGCCGTGCCGTCTGCATAATAGGGCCGCCGGTTTTGCGCGATGACTGCCTGGCTTTGACCCCAGGCGACTTTTCCAGGCTGCCGTTTCTCCCAGGCTGCCACAATGCCGTCGGCGATGCGGGTCGTCATCCAGTCCGCATACACGCCTGGCTGCATGATGCCCGTTTCCGGCAGCGCGTATTTGCCATCCACCGTGACGGGCGCGGTGTGCGTGTGGGTGGCATTGAGCAGGAGTTTCTTCAGATCGAAACCCGGCAGGCGGTTCCCCAGCTTTTCACGCACCTTGGCCAGGATGCCCTGACGGATCGCCACGAGATCACAGGACACCAGGATGGCCTGATCGAGCACCTGCTCGCCTTCGCGCGACTCCAGCGCGAGCGCGGTGGCAAAGATGTGCGTCACCGGTTTTTTCGAGATGCGCACGTTGCGCTGGCCGTCCAGCGCCACCGGTTCGTCCGGCGTGATGTCGGTCGTGGCTGCGCCGATGTGAAGCTGCGCGGCGTGGAGCGAGGTGCTGGCGGCAAGGAGGAGTGGCAGGAGAGGCGAAATTCTCATCTCACTCAAACGGCCTGAATCGCCGGTTTCTGCGCACTCAGGCGGGCTTCACCGAGAAATCGCTGTCATCCAGCGAGCGCAGCACCAGCTCGCGTGGCACGCAGAAGTCGTCCATCTCGATGCAGCTCACGATGCCGTCGGCGATGTGCTCCGGTTTGAGGAAAAGCTGTTTCGGGGCCTGACGTTGCGAGGCGTCATCCCAAAACGCCGTGTCCACCCCGCCGGGCAGGATGGCGGTGACGCGGATGCGATGCGCGGCGGCTTCCTCCGCGAGTCCTTGCGTGAATCCGCGCACGCCCCACTTCGCGGCGCAATAGACCGTCTCGCTCGGAATGCCGCGCAGGCTGGCGGTGGAGATGACGTTGAGGATGTGGCCGTGTTTTTGCGGCATCATGGCTTTCAACGCGGCCTGCGAACCGAGGATGGTGCCTTTGAGGTTCACCGCGAGCATGAGGTCGATCTCGCTCTCGGTGTAATCGGGAATCCAGCGGTGTCGCGCGAGGCCGGCATTGTTCACCCAGACGGCGATGGGGCCGAGTTGCGCGGTGACTTGCTCCACGGCTGACTGCACGTCGGCGGCGCGTGTCACATCGCAGCGGATGGAGATCGCGTTCGGATCATCCAGCGTGCTGGTGTCGAGATCGAGCAGGGCCACGCGCGCGCCGCGTGCGAGCAGGGCTTTGGCCGTAGCGAGGCCGATGCCTTTGGCACCGCCGGTGATGGCGCAGACTTGGTGGGTGAGATTCATGACTCAGAGTTCAATGTTCATTCTTCGCTGTTCAGAGTTCACCAATGCTTCTCGCTGATGGATTGGTCGTGGTCGTAGATCTGCTCCTTCGTCTGCTTGCCCTTCATGTCCCAGTAGCGGTTCAGGCCGTGGCGCTGGCCGTGGTCAAAGTTGGTTTCGGCGGACTGCTGGCCGTTCTCCCACCATTCCTTCATCACGCCGTGCATCTTGCCGCCAATGTAGGGGTATTCGCCCGCCGTCTTGCCGTTGGAGTGCTTGTTGCGGATCAGCCCAGTGTACGGCTTGCCTTGGTAGTTCGCCGCTTTGCCGTCATTGAGCATCTCGACTTCTTTGTCGGCGAAACCGACTTCAGCAGGCTGCTTTTCTCCGCAGGAGGTGAGGCAGAACGTGCAGAGCAGGAGGGTAAGGAGCTGTTTCATGGGTGGAGATTGAAGCTGGCGCCATGGATTTCAACCGCTGATGAGACGCTGACATGACGCGGATGCACGAATTCTGAATCATCCGTATCAGCAACCGGTGGACGGTTAAACTCATCCCAGAGATGGGCTAAAAAATTCGGCCGGCAAAGAATTGAAAATGAATCATTTAGATGATTCGCTTGGCTGGCGCGGAAGAATTTGCTTGTGGGATTTCAGCCGACCCGGTAAAAAAACCTGCGAATCATGCTAACATTAACACGGCTCCACGGCTCCAGCGTGAGTAGCAGGCACACTGGCGCGGATAATCAATTCGGGCTGGGGTATGTTGCTCCAGTCCTCATCTGTGCGGAGGTGCTGCAGGTGAACAGCGTCGGGCACCCTGGGACTGCTGCGGTGAGCTGGGAGGCGGTGCTTCTGCCCCGTCCGCGCACCGCCGCGTTCCTGGAGACGGGGGTTTCGGTCCCCGGATGCAGCGCGCGGGTTCAGGAGGCGGATGTTCTGCCCCGCCCGCGCATGCTGGCGTTCCTGGCGGCGCTTCTTTCGTTCCTTCGGCGTACCGTTCTGTTCCTGGAGGCGTGCCTCCAGTCGCTTCAGCGTGCGGCGGCGTCTTTGGGGGTCGCCTCCTGCTTCTCCGAGGCACGCCGCCGCTTTTGGAGGTCGCCCCTCGGCTTGCCGATGTGCCGTCCGGGGGCTGGAGCTGCGCTTCTAGGCGCTCCGCCGCAGCGCGGGGCGCTTGGAGTCCGCCTCCTGCGGGTGGATGAGATGCTCCCGTCTGTGGAGGCGCGCCTCCCGTACCGCCGCAGACGCCT
>JBDNIB010000543.1:0-4513 GCA_041688535.1 Prosthecobacter sp. | reverse complement strand
CGGCACCAAGCTCTCCGGTTCCGGCAGCATCACTGGCAGCACGATCATCGGCAATGGGGCCCTCCTGGCCCCAGGTGTGGGTGACACGGACGCGAGCAATCAAACCTTGGCCTTCACGGCTGTCACTGTCGAAAGTGGCGGGCAGGTCCAGCTCAGCATCAGTGATCGCACTGAGCAGCTCGTCACGGGTGATTTGAACACTCTCGCCACCGCCTTGACCAACGGTTCCTACACCACGGTGGCCGATCTTTTCACCAGCGGCGAACTGGACGCCTACAAAACCACCGCGCCGGGTGATCATGACTTTGTCAGCATCACCGGCACCTTCTCCGTCGATGCGGACGGTGCCACCCCCTTGTTCAAGGTACTCAATCGCACGGGCGCGGCCTACACCACCGACACACCTGCTGTCGGTGATGTCTTCAACCTGATGGACTGGGCTGGCGTGCTCAACTTCACCGGCACCAACACAACGCTGACCGCCGCCAACTTCGATTTCATGGCCGCCGGCTTCACCGGGGAGTTCGCTTTTGATACCAGCGCCTTTGCCACCCACGGCATCCTGGTCGTCGTGCCAGAGCCGTCCCGCGCCTTGTTCCTCATGCTCGGCCTCGTGGGCCTGCTCCTGCGGCGCCGTAAGTAGGACCGGTTTTATCTGGAGAACTCGTCAGCGGGGCGCTTCAGCGTCTCAAAGACCTGCCTCTCGGCAGCCCAGTCCCATAGCCAGCGGTTTTCTGAAGCTGGCTGCTGCGCCATGCTGCGGCCATCGCGGGGTGGTCCGGTTACGGCGATGATCCAGCCGCCTTCCTTGGCCGCCACGGCACCAGGATCGGCTCCCATCACTGCAGCTCTGCCGGTGAGCCGCCAGTTCGCGCCATCGCTGCGCGTGGCCGTGAAAACACCGCCGCCAGTGCCAAAGAACGTGATCGTACTGCCGTCCGACTGCGCATTCCCCAGCCAGCGGCGATTGCCGTCCATGAACACATCCTCCACCCGGATGAAGCTCAGTCCATCGCTGCTCGTGGCATGATAGCCGGTGCCATCTGTCGGCTGCATCTGCGGTCCGTTGTTCGGCCGCTGGCCCGGCTCGGGCTGCTTGCCGTTGTCGGGTGAAAACAGATGATACACGCCCTGATGCAGCACCACCGCGCAGTCGATCACTGAGCGGCCCTTGATGCTGAAGCGCACGCCCGGTTCGTAGTTGTACTCAACGCCGCCCGTCGAGACCGCCGAATGGATGCGCGGGAGATCCTCATCAAACTGCCTGCCCCGCAGCGAGGTGAAGTACATCCGCACCCGCCCGTCCGGCAGCATCACCAGCGTGGGATCAAACGGGAAGCGCATGCCTTCCGGCAGGCCGCTGAGCTGCATCACTGCAGCAGGCGTCCATGTCTTGCCCTCATCGGACGAGAAATGAATCGCCACCTTGTCAAAGGACGCTGGATCGTTCTCCGGGAAGTGCTGATGCGCCGCGATGAGCCGCCCGTCCGGCATGCGGTTGAGTGTTGGCCCGCCCGCCCGCTCGAACTCGGCCAGCCGCGTCACCGTGCCATCGTCTTTGGCTTGATATACGATCACATCATTGTTCCAGGGGCCGTTTTGCGGCCGCTCTTCCTGCCGTGCCGGAGCCAGCGGCGGAAACGGCACCAGCGGATTGAACAGGTCCGAGAAGAAATCCTGCGCCGATGCGGACGCGAGTCCGCACAGCGCCAGCACGGCGAGTCGAGAGAGTGATTTCATGGTAGGAACGGGAGGCCCGCATGATCAACGTCACCTGCCGGTGTTTTTGTGCGCGCGGCAGCACCCAGCTTCGCCATCGGCAAAGCGCAACGGCCTCTTACTCCGACTGCTGTGCGGACAGGCTGGTGCCGAGATTCCAGATGCGCAGGCTGCGGTCCCCGGAGAGGCAGGCGAGGCGGCGGCCCGTGGGACTGAAGACCAGCTCCTTCGGCGGCCCGATCGGGCCATGGAATTCTTCGATCAGCCTGCCATCGGCCAGATTCCAGAGCTTGATGGTGAGATCCTCCGATGCGGTGGCTAGGATGGCGCGGGTGGGATGGAAGGCGAGCGCCAGGACCGGGCGGTCATGCGTGTGCAGCTCCTGTTTCAACTCCAGCGTCTGCGTGTCGCGCAGCCGCACCATGTGGTCGGTGCCGCCTTCGGCCAGCAGTTTGCCATCAGGCGAGACGGCGACGGCATTGATGATGCTGTCGTTGGCCACGGTGTGCAGGCAGTGGCCTGAGTGCGCGTCGAACAACATTAGTCGGTCCTCCGCGCCGGGCTGGCAGCGGGCGGTTCTGGCGGTCAGCAGCGCCACCACGCGCGGTGTGGCTCCCACCCACACGGCCTCGCGCACCGTCAGGGTTTTGTCCCAGGTGAAGTCGTGGCGCTGCCCCGTCGTGGCGTCGGCCACATAAAAGGCGTTGATGCCGCGCACCAGCAGCTTGCCGCCGTCGGCATTGAAATGCATGAAGGCGAGGCCGTCAGGAGAAGGGAGGGATTTCGTTTCGATGACCTGGTCCTGCTCACGCCGCAGCAGATGGATCTCCGTGGCGGTTTTTTCGGGGGCGGCCACGGCCGCCATGCGACCATCCGCGCTGACCGTGACAAAGCGCGTGTTTTTGCTAGCGGACTGCCAGACCGGCTGGGCGGCGGCATTTTCGAGCCGCAGATCGAGGAGATCGAGGCTGGCACTGGTGCTCATGGCAAAAATCAGCTCGTCATTGCTCCAGAAGCAGGTGTTGGAGAAATCGCGCGCTGCTAGGCGGAACTCTTCATTGAGGGGCTTCAGCCGCCACACCTTGGCCGTCACCCCGGTGGCGATAATTTCGCCGGAAAGCGGATGCACGGCCAGCTCACGGCCATTTCCGCCGGCATTGAGCAATGATTGGAGAAAAATGCCGGTTTGGCCGTCCCAAACCTGGATGGACTGCCGTCCGCCGGAGAGACTGGCCTGGGTGACAATGCGTTTGCCTGCGTTGGTGTAGGCCAGTGCTGTGATGGCGCGGTCATTGGCACGGAACTCGTAGCGCACAGCACCGTCCTTGAGATCCATGCAACGCACAAAGCCGCGCTGGTCTCCCGTCAGTGCCTGGCGGCCATCCTGGCTGATGGCCAGGGCGGTGAGCCGGGTGCGCGGCACGCCTAGCTCGCGCAGCAGCTCGCCATTGAAAGCGTTGAGGAGCTGGAGCTTCTGGCCGTTCACGGCCTTGTTGATGACCAGATTGCGTCCAGTAGAATCGAAGGCCGCGTGCAGCAGGGTTTCACCCGTGATGGTGGACCATAAAATCTCACCGGTACGTGCATTGCGCATGTGGCTGGGTCCGTCGCGAATGATCTCCAGCAGCAGCCGCCCATCCGGGCTGTAGGCCAGCGCCGTCGTGCTGGTGCTCTCCCAGCGGGACATGACGCTGCCGTCCTGCAGGCTGTGAATGGCAATATGGTCGCCGCTGAGTTTCGCCGCTGCCAGAGAGGTGCCGTCGGGAGACACCGCCACACAAAGATCCGCTGTCTTGCGGTCGGCGAAATCGAGCAGGAACCGCAGCAGTGCCGTCTCTGCTCCGAGCCGGTGGATCGAGACACCATGATCTGCGGCCACGGTGATGAACACGCCCGCCTGGGCGGGATGTGGCAGCGCATATTCCACCACCGAGCCGCCTGGAGACGAGATCGTGGCCACGGCGGTGTCCGATTTCTCCATCAGGTAGCGCCAGCTCGATTTGCGCAAGTCCGCAGGGACCGCCTGCAGGGCGGTCTGCATCGCGTTGCCATCCTGGTCACGATAAGCCGCGTCTGCCAGGGCGATTTGCGCGTCTGCCAGCGCCCGCCGTGCCGCCTCCTTCTCCGCCTGGGCTTTGCGCTCGCTCTGCTCGGCCATGTTGCGCAGGTTCTGGTGCTCGCGCTCGGCCTTGACGGCACGCATGGCCTGCGTGGCGGTGAAGCTGATGCCGGTCAGCAGCACCACGGCCAGTAGCGTGCCGACGGTGTACACCAGTCGGTTGCGGTTCACCAGTTTTTTGAGCCGGTAGGTACGGCAGTAAGGCCGGGCGACGACCGGTTCATGCGTGAGATGGCGCTCCACATCCATGGCCATGCCGTTCGCCGTTTCATAGCGCACGTTGCGGTCCTTCTGGGTGGCCTTCAGCACGATCCAGTCCAGGTCGGACAGCAAAGCTTCGGTCAGCGCGCCCATGCTGCTCTGCTGCTGCCGTGCCTGTTCGGCAGCGGCCGTCTTGGGCAGCGCGGCAAAGATGCTGGAAGGCTTCGGTGGGTTTACCCCGCAGAGTATCTGCCGCATCTTGGCCGGGCCGGCTTGCACGAGAGCGCTGTTGTCAAACGGCGTGCGTCCGACCAGCAGCTCATGCAGCAGCACACCGAGGGCATAGATGTCGCAGCGTGTGTCGATGTCGATGTTTCCGGCCACCTGCTCGGGGCTCATGTACGCTGGCGTGCCGATCATGGGCTCAAAGGCCGTCCATGCCTGCTTGTCGGCGAACGCTGGGTGGACGGCCTT
>JBDNIB010000542.1:0-2994 GCA_041688535.1 Prosthecobacter sp. | reverse complement strand
TCGAGCGTGGCGGAGTCAAACAGAGCGTTTTGTGCGATGTCTTCGACCTCTTTGATGTGACGCATCTGCTCCTAACGCCTTGGTAGTATCAGCTCGTTCAGTGAATGAATGGCCCAGCGACTTTTTGCGGAGGCGTCTTGTTAAGGTCATCTTTGGTGAAGGGCTCCATCTGGTTCCTCGCCGCCGCCTCGTCATTGATCGCCTTCACGTTCACGTTGAGGGAGGCGATCAGCGCATCAGCATCGCTGAAGTATCGGTCCAGATACATCTCGGTCATCAGCAGGCCGAGATATTGGAAGTAGAGCGGATACAGCGTTGGTCCCAGGAGGTTCCGTTTCTTGGTGATGTGCTTCCAGTGGCCGACGATGTTCGTGTCGTAGTCGCGTAGCTGGTCATCCGACACGCTGCGGCCTTGCTTGGGTAAGCGGGCGATGAGTTGCTGGACAAACTTGCTGCCACCATCTTCTGACCAGCCTTCGAACTCCGGTGCGCGCAGGATCTCCGACAAGCGGTCAAAGTCAGCGACACCGAGTTGTTTCAGCGCCCAGGGGGCAAGGATGAGTTTGTTGGCGAAGGACACAGGAAAAATCAGCGGTTGGTGGGAATGTGCAGCGCAGAACCGGCGAACTTCACCCCCATCAGGGCGAGCTGCTTCAGTTTGGTAGCCGCAGGGGTGAACTTGGTTCTGCCGCTCGCCACCCAGTAGATGTCTCTTTCAAACGCCGCCAGCAGCTTCCCCTCTGTTTTCAGCCAGCCCAGCAGCCACTGGGCTTTCTTGATCACCACGCTGACCTCCGAGTCACTGGCCGTATGCGTCTCCACCCAGTAGATTACCTCGGCCTCTCGGTTGGTGTGTTGGTAGCCGATGCCAAAGTCCCAGCGGTTGGCGTTGGGCTGCACTGCCAGGTAGGCCGCGTCGATATCCGCGCTGCCCGTCAGCTTGCGTGTGTTCTCCGCCTTGATATGGGGGCGGTCTTCCGCACGCAGAGCCTGGAGTCCAGCACGCCAGGCAGTGGCTAGTTGGGGTGTTTGATTGAGGGCTTCTTTGAATGTCATGGCCATATGCTCAGGAGTTGGCGTTGGCGACTGCGGTGGCCACGGCATCATTGGCGCGGGAGCTAAACTCGGACAATCCTCCCCAGCCGCTCTCGCCGACATCCTCAGAGAAGGGGTCCAGGCCGGAGATGTTGCGGGTGATTCCTGCGTCCCGGTCGAAATAATAGACACGCTGACTTTTGAGCATCACATCCCGTGCCAGTTTGATCATGGGGGCAGTCTTCGGAGCCTCAAAGACGCTCAGCAGGGCTTCTGGCGTGGCCTTGTTGGCTTTCAGGTGTTTCAGTGCCCACATGGCATCCAACACTTGCGGCGAATGCGTCGAGATACACACCTTGTAGCCGCGTGCTGCTAGCTCAAAGATCATCAGCATCACCACGGCAATGGCACGGGGATGCAGGCCCATCTCCAGCTCCTCGATCACCACCCACTCGATTCCCTTCCGGCGGGAGGCACCAGCCGGAGTCATCAGCCAATACAGGCCCAGTAGCAGGGGCACAAACTCCCGCTGACCTGCCGACCAGACGACGAAAGGCAGCCCACCGCTTTCTTTGCCAGCATCGGAAAGCACCAAACGCTTTTGTGCACGCTGGGCGTCCACCTTGAGGTTGAAGCCGGGAAAGATGTGCTTCTGCAACAGCTCACGAAACTCATCCTTCAACCGCCGTGGCACGGGAAACAGGGTTTCCGCTGTGCCGAGGTCAGAAATCATCAGCCGCAGTTCTTCGCTGAACTCCCGCAGGGCAAATGGCACCCCGGGGTCGTAATAGGTGAAGGCTTGCGGCCAGCCGTCGCGGAATGCCAGCACCCGCTGAGCAGGGATGAAGAACATGGACTCCGCCTTTTTGGCCTTCGTGTTCTCCACCAGTTCTGGCAGGGAGATCACATCGCCGTCAAACTTCACGCTCGTCCGTCGAGCACTCCACAGGGATTTCATCCCCTCCCCGAAATACACATCCATGAAGGTTTCAAACTTGCCCTGCCAATCCACCCCGGCGCGTTTGAATTCCTGCTTCACGTGGGAGACGTCCACCACCAGCTTCATCAGTTGCAGGAAAAGGCTCTTGCCTGCTGCCTGCGGGCCGACAAAGACATTCAGACTGCCAAACTCCACATCCGCCTTCTTGATGGGGCCAAAGTTTTCCACCTCCAGCCGGGGCAGCGGGATGTGAATTCGCGGCCTGACTCGTGGTGCGGGTGATGAGGAAGGGTTTGGCGTGGGCATGGCAGTAGTCTTCGGGTTAGCTCAGGGTTTCGAAGTTCGTGGTGTCGAACATTAGGCGGTGGAAGGTTTCTTCGATGAGGTGGACCTTGTTGTGCGGGTCGGTCAGGGTGTGGGGACCGTTGATGTAGATGAAGTCGTATTCGGTGTCGGCGGGGGTGACGGTGAGCTTCTCCAGATACTTCACCAGGGCGGCGTTGTCGGCCTTTTCGTCAGCGCTCAGGCTGCGCCAGAGGATGAGGCAGCGGCCTCCGGCACGCTTCACTCCGGTGACGGTGAGGAAGCTCTTCTGGTGGTCGATGTGCTTCACCTTCAGGCCCAGCAGCCAATTAAAGGTTTCCACTAGATCGACCTTCGTTTCCTTGGTCTCACCTGCGCTGCTGGTGGCGATGTGGAGCTTGTAGCCGAAGGGATCACGGAACTGCGCCACATCAAGCATGCTGGCACTGCCGCTGCTCTCCACGTCGAGGAAGTAGCCAAGCAGATAGGCGTCACGCTGCGCTTCGGTGGCGTTGGCGAGTGCGGTCTCTTGCTGGGTGCTGCGAGCAA
The DNA here is from genome assembly GCA_041688535.1 of Prosthecobacter sp. Taxonomy (GTDB): domain Bacteria; phylum Verrucomicrobiota; class Verrucomicrobiia; order Verrucomicrobiales; family Verrucomicrobiaceae; genus Prosthecobacter. The sequence goes on along the minus strand of JBDNIB010000542.1, from coordinate 167 downwards.
GGCGCAGGTTGTTCAGCGTGTCTTCGTAGGATTCCAAGCGCACGATCTTGAAGGCATGGGAGATGCCGGTGTTGCGGCTCTGGGGTTTGCCTTCTTTCCAGTCGGTGGAATAGACGACTTTTTTGAGACGAGGAATTATGATCGTATCGAAGTGGTTGCCCATTTCC